>JBDRTP010000497.1:0-2438 GCA_043823965.1 Chloroflexota bacterium | reverse complement strand
CGACGAACTGGTCTTCGGCATCACCGGCGCAGCCTGGCCGCTTATCCGCACCGACCTGGGCCTGAACTACGTCCAAATTGGATTGGCGTTCAGCCTGCCCGGTCTGGTCTCCAGTTTCATCGAACCCTTCCTCGGCATCCTAGGTGATGTCTGGAAGCGGCGCGCGCTTATCCTCGGCGGCGGCATATTTTTTGCCGTCGCGCTTTTACTTACCGCCCTCAGTCAGAATTTCCTGCTTTTGCTGATTTCCTTCGTCTTGTTTTACCCGTCATCGGGCGCGTTCGTCAGCCTCTCGCAGGCCACGCTGATGGACTCCGCCCCGGCCCGCCATGAGCACAACATGGCGCGCTGGACCTTCGCCGGTTCGCTGGGCGTGGTGATGGGACCGCTTGTCCTATCCGCTGCCCTCGCCCTGTCTTTCGGCTGGCGCAGCGTATTTTTCGCGCTGGCAGGATTAACGCTGGTTATCTTACTCTTTGCCTGGAAACGCCTGCCGCCATCTGCGCCTCATCACACCGCCTTGCCGCGCTTTTCTGCCATCCTCGACGGCTTACGGTTTGCGTTTTCCGCTTTACGCCGCAAGGAGGTCCTGCGCTGGGCCATCCTGCTCGAATTTTCCGACCTGCTGCTGGATGTGCTTTACGGCTTCCTGGCGCTCTACTTCGTGGACGTGGCCGGCCTTGCCCCGGCCCAGGCCGCCCTGGCCGTCGCGGTCTGGACCGGTCTCGGTCTGCTCGGCGATCTTCTGCTCATTCCATTGCTCGAAAAAGTGCGCGGCCTGGATTACCTGCGCATCAGTGTTATCATCGAACTTGTCCTCTTCCCGGCCTTCCTGCTGACGCCCAATATCTGGCTGAAGATGGGCTTGCTCGGCCTGCTGGGTTTCTTCAACTCCGGCTGGTATGCCATTTTGCAGGCTCGTCTCTATGCTGCCATGCCCGGACAATCCGGCACGGTGATGACCCTCGGCAACGTGACCGGATTCTTCGGAAAACTCCTGCTCTTCGGCATCGGCCTGGCCGCGGAGACTTTTGGCCTGGGCGCGGCCATGTGGCTGCTGCTCGCTGGCCCGCTTGCTCTGCTCGTCGGATTGCCGTTTCACCGCGAAGGCGCGACCCCCGAAGAACGGGGGCGAGAGAGCGCGAAGTAATTACGTTTTACCGAGTAGGCCTTCGGCGCTTTACGTTTTACTCGTTTCTCGTTACTCATTTCTCATGCACTCCCTCTACCTCCACATCCCCTTTTGCCGCCACCGCTGCGCCTACTGCGACTTCAACACCTACGCCGGGCAGGATACGCTCATCCCGACCTACGTGGATGCCCTCTGCCGCGAGATCGAATTTGTCGGCCTCCAAACCACCGAACTACCAAACCACCCAACTACCGAACTACCCAACTACCCAACTACTGTCCATACCATCTTTTTCGGCGGCGGCACGCCATCATTACTCACAGCCGGACAATTCGAAAAAATCCTGGCAGCCATTCGTGAAAATTTCGATGTCTTATTCGATGCTGAAACATCCCTCGAAGCCAACCCCGGCACAATTTCGCTTGCCTGTTTGCTCGATTTGCATCGTTTGGGATTCAATCGCCTCAGTTTCGGCATCCAGTCGGCGCACGCGGATGAACTGCGCCAGCTTGAACGCACCCATAATTTCTTTGACGTGATCGAGGCTGTCAAATGGGCGCGCATGGCTGGATTTGATAATCTGAATCTCGACTTGATCTATGGCCTGCCGGAGCAATCCCTCGACCGGTGGCAGGCGACCGTTAAACTGGCTCTTGGTCTGCACCCGGAGCATCTCTCGCTCTACGCCCTGACCCTGGAGCACGGCACGCCTTTTGGACGCTGGTCGGCGCGTGGGCGGATGCCGTCACCCGATCCCGATCTCGCCGCCGATATGTACGAGTGGGCCTCCGACTTTCTGGAATTCAAAGGTTACACCCAATACGAAATCTCCAACTGGGCGAGGGATGTCAAACGTCCAAGGTCGAAGGTCGAGCCTGCTTCTCCCGATCTTCGACCTTCGACTTTCGACCCCTTGCCTTCACTCAGCGCAAGCTCTCAACCTTCCTATGCCTGCCGCCACAACCTGCAATACTGGCGCAACCAGCCCTATTTAGGCTTCGGCGCTGGGGCGCACGGCTGGGCGGGCGGATACCGCTACTCGAATGTCCTGCGCATCAAAACCTACATCGAGCGCCTCACCAAATACCAATCTACCAACTCCCAATCTACCAAGTCCCAATTTCCTAATCCCCAATCTACCAACTCCCAATCTACCAATTTACCATTTCCCCGCTCCCCCGCAACCCGCAACCCTTCGGGCAGAGCCTCAGGGCGAAGCCTGCAACCTGTCAACCTGCGAACCCAAATGCAAGAAACCATGCTCCTCGGCCTGCGTCTTACGCGCGAGGGGGTCTCGGCCAGCGCA
>JBDRTP010000496.1:0-19043 GCA_043823965.1 Chloroflexota bacterium | reverse complement strand
TGGGCCAGGATGACCAGGATCTTTTGATGGGTTTGCCAGTTGTCGGTCATAAGAGGGTAGAGAGTGGAGAGTAGAGAGTGGAGAGTGGAGAGGGGAAAGGGGAAAGTGGAAAGTGGAAAGTGGAGAGTAGAGAGTGGAGAGTGGAAAGTGGAGAGAAGGCAGTGGATAGTAGTGGGTAGAGACTAATCTCTAATCTCTAATCTCTGTTCTCTTTCTTTTCGCAATTCTCACACTGCGCCGCCGCCTTGCGTCGCAGCGCCTCCAACTCATCCCAGGGTTCAAGCTGGTCGCGCTCGAATTCACGGCGGCCAACCTCTGGCAATTCGACGATGACGGTCATCTGCAGCGGCAGCGTGTCAACGACCCGGCCTTCGCCCATGGGTGTGACGACGCGTTTGTTTCGCTTGGGCAATGCCTTGCGCGCGGTGACGTATTGCTCATACTCGTAAACCAGGCAGCAGCGCAAGCGTCCGCAAATGCCGGTGATCTCGGCTGGGGTAAGCGAGATACCCTGTTCTTTAGCCATTTTTATCGAGATGGGGCTGAAATCGGTCAGGAAGCGGGAACAACAACGCGTTTCCAGGCCGCAGGCGCCGAAGCCCCCTAAAATCTTGGCCACGTCGCGCGGGCCGATCTGGCGCATCTCAACCTGCGCCCCAGGGTAAAGATTGCCCATGTCGTTGCGCAGCGACTTCAGGTCCACTTTTTCTTCAGTATCGCTGCTGAACATAAGTGTCAGGCGTGAGCCATCGAAGCTGAACTCGGCGGCGATGATCTTGATCCCGGCTAAATTCAATTCAGCGGCGCGCTGGCGGCAATTGATCATCGCTTCGACCTCTTTACGTTGCCAGGTCTGACGCAGAATCAAGTCGCGCGGCGTGGCGCGTCGCTCTACCGGTTTCCATTTCCCCTCGGGCGGTGGGGAGGGTTTCTCGACCAGTTGAGTGACTTCACCCAACTGACGCCCGCGCGTCGTCTCGACGATGACCCGGTCGCCAGCCTGGATATCCCCGATGGTTGAGGCGTCGAAATGGTACACTTTTCCGATTTGCTGAAAACGGACTCCAACGATAAGCGGTTGCATGGGGCTGATTATAGCAGACTTCCGAAATCTCTCGGACTTCGGAAGTCTGCTATAAAAACGTCTTTTTGTCAGTACTAAATGGCTTGATCCGGCATATGCGTCAGTAAACGCGGATTACGTAAACGCGATTTGACAGGCGCAAGTTGCCCTACTTGAACATACACGACAGGGCGGTCGGGATTGTCATCGTGCTTCATGTAACTCTTACTATGGCGTAAATTCTCGTCATTGAAAGCTGGATCGTTCTTATCTAAAAGCACCACGAGCGCATCTTGCGGGATGCGTTTGGCAAATTCAGGATGTTCGATGATGTAGCGATTAAATTCGGTAAACAATTCATCATATTTTTCTTCATAGAGGGTGTTCATTTCTCTACTGCTGCCTCGCAATGGAACGATAAAACGAGTGATGGTCATCCGGTTAGCTCCATGCGGTGGTGAATCTAGCCGAGCGACTTGGGAAAGTCAATCTAACGGCACGCGCTTCAGTCGCTGCCGATTCAGGCAAGACGCCAAACCCTACAAGCTACTTCGCGGGCAAAGTGCCGCCGCATACCCACGCCGAGGCGGTCAGGTGGAGGCGTTGTTGGGTGCAATCATCAAGGAACGAATGTTATTTGCAACTCGTTACACCACGAGCGGTTTAACTAGGGTCATCAACTCTCGTGCCTTCTCCGCGCTTTGTTGGCATATCTGTAATGCTATCTCTTTCTTCTTGCTGTTTGAACGATACCAAAAAATGCCAGGAACAAGACCAGCAAGACCAAAAAGCCCCCCACCTACTACACCAAAAATAGCTATCGGTATCGTTTCTGTGATTCTGTTTTCAGACATACCCATTATTAAAAATGCAATGCCTGAACATGCTGTGCACATTGTCCAAAGCGAGGAAACACCTATACAACGAAAAACCAAGACCTCCGAGTTCTTCACCCCCTTCAGGAGCGCTTCGTGGGAATTTGGATGTCTGCTACTCTATTCCGTCTGGGCGGCGCTATCCCACACGAGAAACCGCGTATACTCGCACCTCGCGATCCAGCCGTCCGGCCAGCCGGTCTTTCTGTATTTCCAGATCGTAACGCGCCTGGAGATTCATCCAGAAGTTTTCGGACATCCTGAAATAACGAGACAGCCGCAGGGCAGTGTCGGCGGTGATGGAGCGTTGACCATGCACGATTTCGTTGATGCGGCGCGGGGGAACATTGATATCCTTCGCCAGTTGATACTGGCTGAGACCCATCGGCTTTAGGAATTCTTCCAGCAGGATTTCGCCGGGGTGGATCGGCGCGAAATTTTCACTCATGGTTGTCTCCTAATGATAATCCGTGATTTCGACCTCATAGGCATTGCCTTCACGCCATTGAAAACAGATACGCCATTGGTCGTTGATACGGATGCTGTACTGCCCGGCGCGGTCGCCGGAAAGTTTCTCCAATCGGTTACCTGGAGGTACATTCAAATCATCCAGCCTTTCGGCCGCATCCAGAACGGCCAGTTTTCGCCAGGCTATTTTGTGCAGGTCTGTCGGGAATCCTTTTGAAAATCGCCTTGCAAAGATGCATTCAGTATCTTTGTCGCGGAATGTTTTGATCATCTTTTCGTATAATAACGCAGCGCGTTACTATTGTCAAGGGAATGGGTAGCAGATTGTCTTCTGAGAAAAACCTCCCGCAGGTTCCAAGGCCTGCGGGAGGCAATGTTTTAGATCACGTTTATCGTCGGCGCGTCCTTCTGCCCCAGCGCCTCAACGCTGACGCGTGCGGCTACCTGTTCAGCGATGGCTTTCAGCGCCTTGGCAGCCTCCGAATCCGGTTTGGAGACGATAACCGGCTCGCCGGTATCGCCGCCGATGCGGACGGAGGATTCCATCGGCACCGCGCCCAGAAAGGGGACTTTGGCAATCCGCGCCAGGTCCTCGCCGCCGCCCGCGCCGAAGAACTCGCCGCGCATGTTCTCGATGACGCCCAGGAGCGGCACTTCCAGTGTGCGAAACATTTCCAGGCTGCGGCTGGCGTCTTCCAATGAGACGGTCTGCGGCAGGGTTACGATCAGCGCGCCGCTCAGGGGCAGGGTTTGCGCCAGGCTGAGAGCGGCGTCGCCGGTGCCGGGTGGCAGATCAATGATGAGATAGTCCAATTCCCCCCACTCCACGTCGGTCAGGAATTGGCGAATGGCTGAGTTTAGCATCGGGCCGCGCCAGATGAGCGGTTGCCCGGGCTTGACCAGAAAGCCCATGGACATCATCTTGACTCCATACGCTTCCGCTGGGATGAGTTTCTCGCCGTTCGTGCCGGGAATGGTTTTTACGCCCATCATGGTCGGGATGTTGGGGCCGTAGATATCCGCGTCCATCAAACCGACGCGGGCGCCGCTTTGCGCCAGAGCCACAGCCAGGTTTACAGCGACAGTGCTCTTGCCAACGCCACCCTTGCCAGAAGCGACCGCGACTGCGTTGCGTACGGGTAAATTGAGCAGTCCGCGCATGCGGCCATCGTTGGGGACACTGGCGTCCATCTTGATCTCGACCGACTTTACGCCGCTTACGGACATCACGGCCTCGCGGGCGGCTTTTTCAATGCTGCCTTTCAGTGGGCAGGCGGGCGTGGTCAGCAGGATGGTGAAGGTGACCGTATCGCCTTGGATATCAAAATCTCGGATCATGTTGAGCGTGACCAGGTCTTTGTGCAGCTCAGGTTCCTGGACTTTGCTCAAAGCGGCCAGAACCATTTCGGATGAGAGTTTTTCGGGCATGTTTTTCCTTACCTATATTGAATCCACTGCAAAAAGTCGTTTTACCGCAGAGACCGCAAAGCACGCGGAGAATTAACAGTGAAGAACTCCGCGCTCTCAGCGTTCTCAGCGGTTAGTTTTTTCAGTGGACTCTCTATTCTGTAGGAACGCTTCCACTTCCGACTTCGCCGCCGTATACAGCGCCAGCAGTTCATCATCACTGCCGCGGAAACGTTTGAGGGATTGTTTTGCGCAAGCCGTACAGCCGTGCATCGCCCGGTAAGAATCGGCGTTGCAGGAGGCGCAACCATCCAGCCGCACCATCATCAGGATGAAAGCCAGATTTTCGATGGATGCGGGGTCTGCGGCGTTGACCCGCTCGACCAATGCGCTCCAGCCTGGCCCACGCAGATCACGCAAGGATGGGATGACGCGTTCCGGGAAGAGCAGGTCGGTGTCGGGGTTGTACACTTACTCCGTCTTCCCAGCGCGTGCCGCTACTTTGGCCGCCCGCGCGGCATTTTCCGCAGTAGCGTTAATGGGACGGATGCTCTCGTAATACGCGGCCGATTTAGCGAGCGTTTCCTTATCAAAGACCATCCGTTTGTAAGATGCCAGTTCGTAGTTGTGATCCATCTTGATCGCGTCGAACGGGCAATACTCGGCACACAAGCCGCAGTTCATGCAGATGTCTGCATCAATGTAGAATTTGGCCGGGTCGGGGATCGGTCGGCCTGTGCCCGGATCGGTTGTACGAACAATCCAAATACATTGCGGTGGGCAGACTTTGGCACAGATACCGCATGAAGTGCAACGCAAGATCTTTTCACCCTCCTGTCCTTCATCATATACCAGGAAGGGGATGAAACGAAACTCTTCGGGGAGCGGTACTTCTTCTTCCGGATATTGGACGGTGAAGATACCGCGGCTGCCTTTACTGGCGCGGTGGGCAATACCTTCTGGTGAGCCATAGCGTTTGCGCCCCAGCCAGCGGATGTCTTCGATGTATGTATCCACGAAGTGTTTTAAAGTAACGCCTAAACCTTTGAGAATGCCTATTCCGTACATGGTTTACTCCTACCGGTCGGTCTCGCCCAGAACGATGTCAATCGAACCCAAGATGGCAACGATGTCAGCAATTTTTTGGCCGATGCACATTGGGCCGAAGGCAGTCAGATTGATGAAGGATGGGGCGCGGACGTGATAGCGCCACGGGTTCGGTTTGCCGGTCGAGAGGATGTAGAAGCCGAGTTCGCCTTTTGGGCCTTCGATGCGTCCATAGACTTCGCCCGCCGGGACGCGGACCTGGTACTGCGGTTTTCCGGTCTGGATCGCACCCTCAGGGATTCCCTTAGCCGCTTGCTGGATGATCCGCACGCTTTGGCGCATTTCCTCGAGACGGAGCATGTATCGGTCGTAGATATCGCCATTCTGGCGAACGACCACATCGAACTCGAAACGGTCGTAAATACTGTAAGGATCGGCCCGGCGGATATCATACGGAACGCCCGAGGCGCGCAGCAGTGGCCCAGTCGCAGAGTACTTGATCGCGTCCTCAGCTGTCAAGATTCCCTGGCCAATACAGCGTGCCCGCACGATTTCGTTCTCACTAAGGAAACGATCTATCTCATCAATTTTGCGCGGCAAGCGTTCGAATGCAAGACCCCGGATCTTTTCTAAAATTCCTTCCGGGAGGTCACGCGCCACACCCCCAAATCGGAAATAGTTGCACATCATCCGTGATCCGGAAACGGCTTCGAAAATGTCCAAAATCAATTCGCGCTCTTCGAGCAGGTAGATCAACGGGGTGAAGAAAGTACCCAAGTCATTGAATAGCGCCCCGAGCGCAAAGCAGTGGTTGGAAATGCGGGTCAGTTCCGCCATCATGATGCGGATATAGTCGGCGCGTTCGGGTACTGCAATATTGATCAACTTTTCAACCGCCAGCGCGTAGCCAAAGTTATTGCTCATCGAAGAGAGATAATCCAGGCGGTCGGTATAGGGCATGTTTTGCAGGAAAGTGTTGCGTTCGCCGATTTTCTCGTGATTGCGGTGCAGATAGCCCATGACCGGCTTGAGGCTGACGATTTTCTCGCCATCCAGAATGACTGCAACGCGGAAGACACCGTGTGTGGAAGGGTGCTGTGGGCCCATGTTGACGACGATGTGATCGGTCTTCAAGCCAGTCTCATCGCTGGTTTTGTATTTGGCCAATGCGCCATACAAAGCGGCGTCACCCTCGGGGATCCATTTCTCCGGGTCAAAACCAACCGGGTAGGCGATGTTGTCGTTGAAGGGATTTACATCTTCTGCCTGGATGATCTTGCCCACCGGCCAGCGGTTCTTGAAGGGTTTGCCTTCTTCTTCGAAGTAGGCTTCATGCCAGTCCTTGCGAAGTGGATGGCCGGAAAAACCTTCCCACATCAGGATGCGGCGCAGGTCGGGATGATCGTTGAATTTAATGCCCAATAGATCCCAGGCCTCGCGTTCCTGAAACTCGACACCCGGGTAGAGCGATACAAGCGAGGGGACCTCGGCCCTGGTACGCGGCACCTGGGTTCTAAAAACCAATCCAGCACCGCCGGTGGTCTTGTAGGCGTGATAGACAACCTCCATTTTATCTTCCGGAAAGTAATCCACACCGGTGACGGAGGAGAGGAGGTCGTAACCGAACTCATCCCGCAAGGCGGCGGCAAACTCGATAAGTTTGTTGGCGGAGACGATCCAGCCCAAATAACCGGGACGCTCGTCAGATGTGACGCAGCCGGGGAAGCGGGCAGCAAGGTCGAGGGTTTGAGTGGGGGTGGGTGTAGTCATGGCCGTCTCGCCTACGCCTCGTGATTTTTGATCTGCGGGATCTTGCGCGGATCAATCAGATCCGGGCCAAGAATAGGCACAGGGATGGACGCCTGGTCATCACCCTTCTGGTACCAGCGCACAGTCTTGATGGATTGCTGGCTGATTTTTTCCTGGAGCTTGATCAGGCCGTTGATCAAAGCTTGCGGAGTAGGCGGGCAGCCAGGTATATAGACGTCAACTGGGATGAAACGGTCAATACCCGAGACAACGTTATAGCCTTCCTTGAATGGACCACCTCCCGACGCACAAGCGCCCATGGCGACCACGTACTTGGGTTCGGGCATTTGGTTGTACAGGCGTACAATGATGGGAACCATTTTCTTTGTAACCGTGCCGGAGACGAGCATCAGGTCGCTCTGGCGTGGGCTGGGGCGTGTGACTTCCATGCCGAAGCGGGAGAGATCGAAGCGACTGGCTTGCGCACAGATATATTCGATGCCGCAGCAGGCCAGAGCGAACATCATCGGCCAGACCGAGGCGCGCCTCCCCCAGTTGTATATTTTGTCAAGCGAGGTGATGGCTACCTGATCCTGCATTTCCGGCGGGATTTCATAGCCAGGGGTGTTGATTTCTTTGATATCCATGCGGTCTCCTCAGTGATCAGTAATCAGTTGTCAGTGATCAGTTGTTCGTGTTTCTTGGTTTGACTGGCGGATTATAGCCGGGGTGCAAGTACGTGTCAATTCTTATACGCAAATATATATTTGCGAAAATAGGATTTTTGACTATAATATGACAAATGACATTTTTCTTGTTACTTCGCGCCCTGCGTAGTTTGACCATTTTCGCACTTACGTCGAGTAGGCCTTCGGCAAGGAAAAAACCTTTTACCACGAAGTCCACAAAGGGTCACAAAGGAGAGCATAAAGCTAAGAGCCGGTTTTCCTTCGTGTTTCTTTGTGTCCTTCGTGGTTAGGAAATTGGTGTCCAGCCTTAATATGACATTTCGAAGTAGGTAACAATGCCCACCTCCCGCCAGCAAATCCTCGCCTACGTCCGCAAACACGCGACCGCCTGTGCAGCCGATATCAGCTCTGCCATGCAGATGACGCCTGCCAACGCCCGCCACCATCTGGCGCACCTGGAAGCCAACGGGCTGATCGAAGTGGTCAATCAGCGACATGTAGAGGGGCGCGGCCGGCCGGTTTCAATATATGGCCTCTCACGCGCCGCGCGCGGCGATAATCTCGAACATTTAGCCGGTGCGATATTGGATCTATGGCAGGCTGATTTATCGCCAGAAAAGCGAGAGAGGCTGTTGCGCGGGATTGCCCATAGCTTGGCGGCGGGCGGTCAGACTGGTTCGACCGGCGCAGCCAAGCTAACCGTCCCGCTTACCCGCCGGTTGACTCGGACAGTGGACAGGTTGAATGAACTACATTACCAGGCGCGCTGGGAGGCGGGCGCTTCGGGGCCGCGCATTATTTTGGGCCATTGTCCGTATGCCGGGATTGTGGAGTCCCACCCGGAGTTGTGCCGGGTGGATGCGTTCTTTCTCGAAGAATGTCTGGGAATGTCTGCGCAACTGACAGCCAAGTTGGAGCGTGGCAGGCAGGGGTTGCCCTTTTGTTTGTTTGCGTTGATTTAGCGCTGCGCTGTACGTTTTAGCAATTTCCACGTCCCCTCACCGCTGACGCGAATATCCCGCCGCATGAAGAGCAGCCAGGCCAGTAGGGCGAACAGGGCGCCGAATGCCAGCAGGCCGCCGAACCACTCCCAGTTTATGCCGCTCAGCGCGAAGCCGCCCTGATAGTAATCCATCGGGAAAAACTCGGCTATTTTTTTCCAATCCTTGTCCATGCTTGCAAAAACCGGCACGAAGAAACTAAAGGTGAGCAGCAATCCGGCGCTCATGGCGGCCATATTACGGGATGGCAGCAGCATGCTCAACAGCAAAGCCAGCGTTCCAAACAGGAGCAGGATGGCCAGCAGCGAGAGGAAGGGCAGCGCCAGTTCGACGATGGTTACATCCATCGTCGTGCCGGGGAGTACGAGCGAGAACCCCAGCCAGACTGAGGCCAGTATGATAAACATGGTGGCTGCGAAAGCCAGCAAGCGCCCCAGAAAGAAGGCCGTCCGCTCGATGGGATAAGCCAGCAGCAGATCAAGGATGCCGTTCTCTTCGTCACCGGCCAGCAGGCTGCTGCCGGCCAACACGGCGAAGATGCCGATCACCAGGGGCATGTAGGAGAAAAACTCCATGTGCAAAAAACCTTCGGGCGAAAAGAAATCTAGATCTATGCCGCCGAAGGCCGCCATCATTTCGGGCGGGTACTGTTTGATCAGCTCCTGGAGTAGTTCGCCTTGATCGGCGATGGTATCGTAGAAACCCAACATGAATGCGCCCATCAATCCCAGGCTGAGTCCCCAGCCGATGATCGCGCCGAGTGAACGCTTCAATGCATGAGAAAAAACTGCAAACATGGCTCACCTCCGCCTTACTGGTAATAGGTCAGAAAAATTTCTTCGAGCGAGTGCTGCTCGGTGGACAGGTCAATGACCGGGAAGGCCGCCAGGGCCTTGATGAGGGCATCCATCTCGCCTTCCACTTGCAGCGTCAGAGCGGCGCCGTCGTCTTTGGAGAGCAGGCTGACGCCCGGCAGTCGGGTAAGCGCCTCGCTGTCCACCGGCTGGCGAAAGCGGAGGCGCACGCGGCGGAGCGAACGGTTGATCAGCATGGCAGTCTCGGCGACTTCCACAACCACGCCCTGGCGGATGAAGCCCACCCGCTCGGCAATCTCATGCACTTCGCTCAAAATATGCGAGGAGAAGAAGACGGTCGCGCCCTCCTCACGCGCTGCGCGGATCAGGCGCAGGACGGTCTGCTGCATCAGCGGGTCGAGACTGGCGGTCGGTTCATCGAGCAGCAATAGTTCAGGGCGGTGCATCAGCGCCTGCACGACGCCGACTTTTTGCTTGTTGCCCTTGGAGAGATTTTTGATTTGCGGCTTCAAGTCGAGATCGAGCCGCTCGGCCAGTTGGCGCGCGAAGCCCCAATCAATCTTGTTCCCGCGCAGCCGGGCGAACAGGCGCAGCGCGCTTTCCACGTTCAGGTTGCCTTCCAGGTTGAGCTCACCGGGCAGGTAGCCGCTGCGGGCGCGCACCGCCACCGCCTCTTTCTGCGGGTCGAGGCCGAGCACGCGCAGGCTCCCGCCGTTGGGGCGGATCAGGTCGAGCATACAGCGGATGGCGGTCGTCTTCCCGGCGCCGTTCGGGCCGAGGAAGCCGAAGATTTCTCCCTTGCGGACTTCCAGGTCCACGCCGCGCAGGGCTTTCACCGCGCCGTAGTTCTTGATCAGGGATTGGGTTTGGATGGCGAGGTTGGGCATAGAACCTCCTTGAATTGTAGTTGCGACTTCCCTGGCCTAGCCCGCCAGGGCAGGCAGTCGGTTTTTCGGACGACTCACCCACAGGGCGCTTCGCAGAGCCGTCACTACAAGGGCATTGTACTCCAAGACGAACGCCGAGTCCGGAGACTCGGCGAAGGAAGCAGAGAGGGATTGAAGGATTGGCTCACCCGCCGCCGATTCTGGCAAGGCGACAAAGCCAAAAACTACTTCGCGGGCAAAGTGCCGCTGCGTACCCACTCCATCGCGCAGCACCCCTGGAGCAAAGTGTAAGGGGAAGATGGCAGGTGGAGGCGATGTGAGCCCGCTCTCTATTTCTTGAACGCTTGATGCGCTTGAGCATAAATGCGAAGAGCGGCAGCGAGATAGCGTTGATAATTTTCGCCCTGCGCCCTAAACCATTCCATGACCTCCGGCTCAACCTCCACTGTTACCTTCACTTTTTGCTTGGGCATTCGCCATTTTGCAGAAGCAAAAAAATCCTCGGTAAGAGGTGGAATTTCCGAAGTGTCAATCATGTCATCGGTCATCGCATCAAAATGTTCCAAATTCGTCTTTGTAGGTTTGTTCATATCGTTTGCGCTCATCAGTAGTGGCTTTTCGGAAGGAAATAACTCGGATGGTGTTTTCTTTCGGTTCAGTGAATATGATAACTACAACGCGCAGGTCCATCAAACCAATTCCAATCCAGCGGTCTTCGCCATAATCGTCGCGGTCATCCATTTTGACCAGCATGGGGGATTCAAAAACCTTGGAAGCATCCGCGAAATCCAATCCATGCTTTTCGATGTTGGCTTGATTCTTCTGCTTATCCCATTCAAACTTCATTGACGTAGTATAGCCCTTCCCTGACTGTCTTGCAAGTCTGATTATGATGGCATGATCGGGCTAACGGTATGGCTTCAGGCGCGGGGCGGGTATCTGCGACTCGCTGGAATTATCGCGGCGTTAGCCACGTCGCCTGCAAGCCGGTGTTGGCCTGCACCCTGAATTGAAATGCGCCCGCTTTACTCTTGCTTGTCGTTCTTGCTGAAAAGTAATCTATAAAGTTGCTGTCTCTGTTCCGCTGATAAATCATCCGGGTTTACGTCTGCCAAGTCTTTGATAAGTTGAGAAAGGCTCTTTTCAGCCTTTCGCGCCCGCTCTCGTTTACGTTGGTTCTCGTAGGTTTCAAGGTTGCGCTGAATCGTAGTCATATCCGGCACAATAAATGAGACGCAACCGATTTTTTCAAGGATGGCTTCTATCTCTTGGAATAGTTCATTGGCGCGTGCTATCCCTGTAAGCACTAGCCAGCCTCTAGTTCTGGTCATTGCGGTAAATGCCCGATTTCGCTTTCTTACTACATCGGCATTACCACTTACATCCTCGAAGCCATAAACATAAACGAGGGACGCTTCGCTGCCCTTTGCTCGAAAGACACTCGTAATCGTCACCGCGCCCTCGGCTCGGAAAATATCCTTTGAGTCAAGCCCGACTTGCATAGAGGCGATGCCTTTTGCCGTAAGTCCAGCACGCAAAATTGCGAATTCGCTTGTAACAATCTTTTGTCTACTTTCCAAAGCAACTATAGCGATTTCCTCGGGCTTCAACTCCTCCTCTTGTATATTCCGTGCTACGTCTTCAACTATCCACTCAAGTTCCTTCTCCCGGCTTTCAAAGAGGCGATTTTGTATTAGATTGTGATAGCCTGCTAACTTTTCCAACAAGTGAGGCGAATTTTCTTGAGGGCGACAGATAGTTACTTGACTACCGGAGATCATCTTTCCATCAGTAGCGCCCTCTCTAACTTCATACCCAATATCCTGCCAACCAGCAACGCTATCAATGAATTGCACAGTGCCGCCTTTTCGTAACAATCCAAGTCCGAAAGCATGAGCAGCGATAAGAACTGGCCTCGGATTGCGATAGCAGCGATACAGAATCTCATCTTGCTGAATTTCGCCAGGATATGTTCCGCTTAAGTCAACTAATGGTTTGCCATCTGCGTCGTATCCAAACAATGTTTCAGCCGTTGGGATTATTAACTCCTCAAGGCTTTGAACCTCGTCATACCCCCAGACAAGGCGCCTGGGTTGACGGAGTGTTTGGAAACACAGCCGAAAATAGTTTTCAGCGAAATCTTGCGCCTCATCGACGAGGATTGCATCAAATAACTCTGGAACTGGCGTATCCCCGCCGAGAAGTTCCTCGCAACATTTGTCAAGAGCAACACGGCCACTGATTGTGGAAAAGTGATTCTGCGCGTCAGTGAAGCCTCTGAAGCGTGACTTTGTTACTGTACACAAGTGCCTGTATAAACCTGGTTGGTTGAATGCACCCCAGCCATACCAAATCCGTACTTTGTTCCAGTCAGGCTCGCTAATTTCGCCCTGCGAGAACTCTTGTACAAAACGAGTTATATAGTTTCTGATTTGCTCATGGAGTGGCCTGGAATAGAAGGTGAAGACTATATCCCAATCTGGATGAACGACGTGCATATGAGCGGCTTTTTGGGCAAGTACAACTGTCTTGCCTGTACCAGCCAACCCTCTAATGCGCTGTGGGCCGGGAGGTACCTGAACGGCGACACGATGTTGCTCAAGGTCAAAGGCGGCCATTTGCTGTTCAACTTGGCGAAGCCAAGCCGCCCTACTATTCTCTCGTTTCGCCGGGCGTCTCGGTTTGCGCTGGAGCGCCTCCGAACCTTTGATAATGGCTACAACGGCCTCCCATTCTTCTTCGGAAAGAGGCTTTTGTTTTATGGGTGCATTCGCAAAAGTGTGGCGTAGTGCGTCCAGTTCCAAGTCCGTTGAAAAGACAAGTTCCCACTTTGGCGCAGATAGATGCTCGCCAAACCTTTTTCGCCATTCCTGCTCGGTTATGAAAGGCAACCCAACAAACGCTCTTCCCGCAATCCTGCAATTCCCGCTTGTCTCGTCGCGCAACAATCCGTACTTGTATCCCTTTAGCCTGTCCAGAATTGCCCACATATGCTTTTGGGCCTGATCGTAAGGCTCAATCTCAGACGATGTCCAACCTGTCATATACCAAATATGTCCTTCTATTGCCTCAATATGATTGATTGAACAGCCTTTTACTTCTATCACGTTCAATCCCCACTGAGGATGTAGAATCAGAAGGTCAGGTTCGAGTCGTGGCCCGCTACGACTGGTAATAGGGTAGCGATGCCAACAGTAACCCGGCTCGGTGGTTGCAAACGCTGACTTAATTGATTCCCAAAGAAGTCTTTCGGCTTCACTTCCGAAATCTTGCGTGGAAACAAAATCCATCGTTACTCCTTGCTTCAAAACTGCGATTGTGAATTGACCAGCCGCCGCGATTGCAAACAAGCAGGCCAACTCGGTGTTCAGCCGTCCAATGGCGGCTCAACGGCTTATGGGCTGCCAGATATTAAAATCATTGTAGCATATTTTGCACGAATGAAATCAGCGAGCTGCATCTGTCCCCAGCAAATTTAGAGACTTCCATCGAATAGCAATCACAACCAGCGTAGTCAACAACAGGCTTATGGCTAAGTTGTACTCCAACAGGAGTGTGACCACAGGCAGGTCTGGGAACCATGGACTGGTCAGGAGAATAACGATTGGTAACAATGCACTGAAAACCAGTATTACAGTGCGCTCCTTATACCCTTCCATGCGCGCCAGCCAGAAGAGGGCCGGCGTGACCAGGATGAAACTATAAGGTTTCATGCGAGGAAACAACAAGGTCACAGCCAGGAAAGCCAGTCCGTAAGCAAAATAAAACCGTTGCGAGGGTTCCATGTGGACGATAACCTTCCGCCAGAGAACGATTCCTGCCAGGGCGAAGAGGATGGCAAGGACAACGACCACCAGCAGCACATAGGCGAGGCGATCCCCAAGCGAGAAAAGCTGCGCAATCATGTAGGCTAATGCTGGATTGCCCGAGTTGCCGCTTTCCAAGATGGGGGAATGTTGGCCGGGGATCAATCCCAAGAGCTGGCGTGGAAACCAGGGCGCTAAATTGGGGTAGAAGGCGAACGATAACGCGACAGGCAAGATGAACCCTATCAAGCCCAGCACGAAGGCCTTCAGCGACGATTTCTTATCTGCTGGGGCAAGGAAGATAAGAGGTAAGTAAAGGATGGTGAGCAACTTGAAACTTGCCATCAACCCGATCAGGAAAGAGATCAGCCCCCACTTTTTCCTGGACAGGCCAAGAAAGGCAATTGACAAGAGAAGCAATTCGAGAACGCCAATATTGCCGGTCTGCAAATTCCAGGCAAAGCTCATGAAGGAGCAACTGGCGAGCGTGAAAGCCAGCAGTCCATCCCGGCCTGGCAGCCACAACAGCACACAACCCACCAGAGCAACAAAGTAGATGATGGGATATGTCGCCGTGAAGTTCAGAGGGGAGGCGCAAACTGCTTTGAAGAATATAAGATAAACCGGCAGGTAATTCCAGGTCAGATGTGGCGGGAAACTGCTTCGCTGCGCTACTATACTTCAAACGGTCACAAACTGCGCTTTTTCGAAAGTCTGAAACTTTAGGGTTAGCAACGTATCCAGGGCTGGCTTATGCGTTGAATGGGTCTGGCTCAAACAATCCTCAATCGCCGTTTTGAATGTGGCGAAATCAGCATAATACTTGGAGTACAAGCACTTCTTTTTGACAAACTTCCACAGTCGCTCGATCAAGTTTAGATTGGGCAAATAGGCTGGCAGAAAACAAAGCTCAATCTGCAAGCTGGCAGCAGTGGTGAGCACCAAGGCACATTTCTGGTAACGGGCATTGTCCAAGATCAGTGTGATGGGTATACCCAACTTGAGCGCAGCCAGTTTGCGCAACAGTTCACAGACACTTTCCGAATTGATGTAGGTATCGTTGGTTACCGTGACCAGTTCATGGGTGATGGCATTCAAGGCGCCCAACACATTGAAACGTTGCCGACCAGCCGGAGCCTGGATAAATATCCGCACCACCGACCAAAGGAAGCCCAGGAATGGCGCAAGCACGAAGTGGGCGGCATCCATGAAGAAAACAGCCCGTTTTCCGGCTTGGGCCTCCTGCAACCGGGGCTGCAATTCCTGTTCGAGAAACGCTTTTTGCTCTTCCGGGTCGGCTTTGGCCGGGATCATCCCGACTTTGCGGCACCGCAGATTGAGTTTTTTTTGAGGAACTCGCCCACCTGCGTCTCGCTCCGTTCGATGCCCGTCTGGTCTTTGATCTCGCTTTGCGCTTCCTTGATGGTCGCTGGCGGGTGCTCTCGAAAATAGGCCTCCAACGAGGTAATATGGCCGTTCAACTCGCTCTCGGGTCGGTAGAAATTGACTTCCTTCAGCTTCTCCGTCCCACCTTCTTCGTACAACTGGAAGTATTCTCGCATCGTGTTTTCGGATATTCCAGCCAGTTTCGCAATCAGTTCATGCGGTAGCCCATGGCTCTTGAGCCAGAGTACTTCCATTCGTCGCTGGACGAGTGGAACCGGATGATGATAGCGTTCGTAGTTCAGAACTTTCTGGATTTCAGGTGTAAAGTCGAGTTGTTTTGTCATCCTCCAATGATACCAAACCATCCCAGAATGTTACACCAAAAGCTCAGTTATTGCCCGTTGGCAGTATAAGAAACAAGTGTCACTGCGAGGAACGAAGCAGTCTCCTCGTAACTGGGGATTGCTTCGTCGCAAAGAACGCTCCTCGCAACGACAGAGACTATGTTTCTTTCGCATTGAACAGCGGCGATTTCCCGCTGTGGCTTTACTCGCAGTGACACATATGGTGGAGCGCGCCTTTAATTTTACTTTGCCTTTCGGCTTAGGTCATGTAAAATCAATCGAAAGGATGCAATCATGCTCTACTTTGCTTCCAGCGTTTTTCTCTCAGCTTTCCTGCTCTTTCAAATCCAACCGATGATCGGACGATTTATTCTACCTTGGTTTGGCGGCGCGCCGGCGGTCTGGTCCACGCTGATGCTTTTCTTCCAAGCCTTGCTCACGGGTGGGTACGCTTACGCTTACTGGTTGATGGCTCGTTTTCGGAGCTTTCACCAGGGAATTATACACCTGGCGTTGGTCGGCTTATCGCTGTGTATAATCCTGGCCCTTGGCGTGCTCTGGCCGTCGCCGATCACGCCCGATACAAGTTGGAAACCTCAAGGCGTTGAATTCCCTGTCTGGAATATTTTCAAAAGCCTGGTGCATGGCATCACCCAGCACGGGTTTCAGTTTGAAGCAGCCGATAAACGCGATCTGCCGACGAGCTACTACATAGAAGAAGGCGGCGCGGGGCTGGCGATCTTGAATCATCCCAAATATGGGCAGGGGATGCAGGTCGGTGTACTGGGATTGGGGGTGGGCACTTTGGCGACTTACGGACAGCCGGGCGATGTTTATCGTTTCTATGAGATCAATCCTGCGGTCGTTCGCCTGGCAGAGGGGCAGGCTGGCTACTTTTCTTTCCTGGCGGATAGTCGGGCAGAAGTGACCGTCGTCCTCGGCGACGCGCGCCTCTCGCTTGAAAATGAGTTGGCGGCGGGTGAACGCCATAACTTCGATATCCTTGTTCTGGATACGTTCAGCAGCGATGCGATCCCTGTCCACCTGTTGACGAGAGAAGCCTTTGAATTGTACTTGCAGCATCTGCAACCAGAGGGGATCCTGGCGCTTCACATTACGAATCACCACCTGGACCTTCGGCCTGTCGTCTGGAAATTGGCTGATAACTACAGCCTGAGCCGGGTACTGGTCGATTCCGAAGGAGATGGCGTTCGTGGCTTCCGTTCAATCTGGATGCTGCTTGCGCGTGATCCGGCGCTGCTCGACCAACCTGCGATTGCCCGCAATACTACACCGTTGGGCGAGTACAAAACCTCCATCCGTTTGTGGACGGACGATTACAGCAATCTTTTCCAAATTTTGAAATAGAGTATCTACTTTGACAATGTCTCTTCACCACCGGCCTGGTGTCCTACAGCGTGATGTCCATGCCGTAGGATCAACGCCCGCCGGAATATCGCGACTGCCGAAATCCCCACACATGTGGGGGTGAACCGTGGGGTAGGCGGCCAGCGCAGCCAGCCGATTTGACAGGCAAACCCGAGGCGGTTGTGGCTGCCTCGGCAGCGCCCGATCACCTGGCGGTCTTGGGCCGTCAGGGTGAAGTAACGCACCAGGGCATATTTGTCAATCGTCGCCGGGAACTCGGAGAAGATTCGCCGGGCTTGTGCAGTGAGGATCGAACGCGCCATTGAGAAGTAAGAAGAAGGGGTAAATGGATAACGGCAATCTTTGGGCGGAAGGGAAAGGCCTCATGATTCTACTTCCACCGCTGCGTATATTCCCGCGTAATTTGCAGATACAGGTCACCGTAATACTGGCTCGGCTCGATGTAGGTATGCTCCCACCACTCATTCCATGTCGTGATGAAAATCCAGTCAGGGTCGCTGTAAAGGGCGGCGTTGAAGGTGGCACGGTATAATCCCCATTCTCCCGGCCCAGGATGGGGGTCTGACGCCCGGGGATGAGGTGGTCGTCGTAGCCGGGCTGGACGGTGGCCGCCCACAGGCGCGGGGTGGGCGCATCCATCAGCAGGGGATAGTAGCGCACGGCGCGCCCGGTGGACTCATAGACGTGGAAGAGTGTTTCTGTCTGGTTGTTGGCCGACATCACGTTGAGGATGTTGTACTGGTACAACCCGTCGAAAACGCCCAGGTCGTCAAGCCTGGCCCATTCCCCGCCGAACTGTCCGATCAGGAACGGCTCAAGCCCCTCGGCGCGCAGTTGGACCAAGATGCTTTCCCAAACCGCGTTCGGCAGCGAGGCGGACGCCCAAATGACAAAAACGGGCCTGCTGTCCACCCTCACATATGCCGGCTGCGCGCCGTATTCGGACACAGCATAGCGCAGCCATTCCAGGACTTCTGCCTCGCCGCGCGGCTGCCCATCCCAATCAAGCAGTTCGAAGTTGATCATCACAGAAAAATTTCTCGCCTGCGCCACGTCGAGGAGTGTGCGCAGGTTTTCGTCGGTGTCGCTGCCCGGCCCCCACCACGAAGAGATGAACCCGTCAATACCCGCGCTTTGGGCTTCTTCGACCTGACGCTCGATGACCGCCCGGCTGTCAGAGCCGTAATAGCCCAACACAGGCTGGTCTTGCAGAATCGAGGTATCCCAACCGCCGGCATAATACCAGGGATAATAGTACGCCCAGAGCATTTTGGCTGGACGAGCGGGGATTTCTCCCGTCAGGCGAGGCTGGGCGTCGAGCGGGGAGAGATTGAGCGCGAATTGGTAGGGATCGTCCCCAGGATGGATGATCTCTGCCAGGAGCGCCGGCCCCTCCTCGGCCACGTGGTACACTCGCAGGACGCTCGATCCATCCCCGCCTTGCTCGAAAACGTACGGGACAGGCGTCAACAGCCGGCCGCGTGAGGTCACGGCGTAATCCATCGTCACCCCCACGCTGTTACCGGCCGCCTCCTGTCCCACCCACGCGCCTTGCACACTCCCGCCCCGCTTGAGCGGAGCGCCCGTGACGCCCATCAACCGCCCGGTCAGGAAGTATTGCGTGTCCTGGGCGGTGATTCTTGCCCCCCGAGCGGTGGTGGTCAGCTCGAAGCGCAGACGGTAGAAGGTGATTTGCTCGGGGGCGGCGGCGTACAGCGCATCCAACGGCGCGCGCACGTCGGCGTCCAGGTCATAATAGACGCCGTTCACGGACACAGACTGGTTCTCGAAGATCATCTCCAGCGCCTTCTGATCGCCCTCGAAAAGCTCGAGCCGGTAGAGAAACCCGCCGCGCGGCAACTGGTTCAGCTGGCGGGTGATGGCGAGCGAATTCAGCAGGCTGAAGCATTCGACGATTTCTGCGGCGTTGGCGATGATGTGGGTTTCGCCGTTCACGCCGTTAAGCATGACGATGCGGGTGATGGCAGAGGCGTCCCCGGTGTAGAGGTCGGTGAAGCGCCTGGGGCGGTGGAGGGCGCACCCGCCCAGGAGAGTGAGCACAGCAAAGAGCAAAACGATCTTTTTCATGGGTACACCAACCCGGCGAAACTGCCGGG
>JBDRTP010000495.1:0-5366 GCA_043823965.1 Chloroflexota bacterium | reverse complement strand
GAAGCGCGCGCTTGGATTACCATAGCCCGTCGGCTCGAGATAGCTCAAATGCTTGAGTAATTCGGGTCTCAGATCGGTGAGGGATATTTCCGCGTCAGCAGTCAGGGTGGGACGCAGGTCCTGTGCGCCCAAGCTCTCAGCGGCAATGGCTTTCAGACGCGACTTCAATTCAGCCAGGTTTTCATTTCGGAGGGTGAATCCGGCTGCGGCCTTGTGCCCACCGTGGCGAACAAGCAGGTCGGTGCATTGATCCAGCGCATCCGTGATGTGAAATTCGGGAATAGAGCGACACGAGCAGCGTGTGAATTCATCATCCACCTGACCTACAACAGCGGGGCGATAATACAAGTCAACCAGACGCGAGGCGGCCAGCCCGACGACGCCGGGATTGAAATTCGGATCTACGGCAAAGAGCAGCAAAGCATCCGGGTCTTCCCTCATGGCGATCTCTTCGGCATGTTCCTGGGTAGCCCGCGTCAGCCCCTGGCGTTCCCGGTTTTGGACATCCAGCTGCTGGGCGAGTTGACCGGCACGCATCACATCTGCGGTCGTCAACAATTCACACGCCGCCAGCGCCGAGGCCAGCCGGCCGGCAGCATTCAAGCGCGGACCGAGTACAAAGCCAATGTTCGTCGCTGTGGTGCGCGGCAGGCTGAGTTGGGCGATATTTGCCAGCGCGAAAAGTCCCTGCCGCTGGGTGGCGCGAATGGATTGGATTCCTTTGCGCACAAGGACACGATTCTCGCCGGTCAGGGGGGCCAGGTCGGCGACGGTGCCGAGGGCGACAAGATCCAGTAACGAGTCAAGAGTAATGGGGAACGAGTTACCCATTACGTGTTTCTCGTTACTCGTTTCCAGCAGCGCTTGCGCAATTTTATAAGCAACTCCCACCCCGGCCAGGTCTTTATCGGGATACACATCTCCCGGCTGCTTGGGGTTGATGACAGCAAACGCGGGCGGGAGTTCCCCTTGCGCGGGGTGGTGGTGGTCGGAGATGATCAGATCCAGGCCGAGGCTGCGGGCGTGCGCGGCTTCATCCGGGGAACGGATGCCACAATCCACAGTAATGACGAGTTTAACGCCCTGTTCTTTGAGAACATCCAGCGCCTCGGGGTTCAACCCGTAACCTTCGTCGAAACGATTGGGGATGTACTCGCGGGCATCGCCGCCAAGCGCACGCAGAACTTGGACGAGCAGCGCAGTGGCGGTGACTCCATCCACATCGTAGTCACCATAGATGGCGATAGGTTCAGCGTGATTGAGCGCGTACACAATGCGATCAACGGCAGGCGCGATGCCGGTCATCTGCCAGGGGGAGGCATCGAAGGTGGGGGTAGCATTGAGGAAGCCGCGCGCTTCTGCTTCTGTGGCATAGCCGCGGTTGAACAGGATTTGGCTCAAGATAGGCGAAAAGGCAGCCAGGGATTCGGCTGCCTGAGGTGTAAGCGGAGAGGCGATTTGCCAGCGTTTATTGTGCATGGAGGTTTGAGATGCCGAAGGCCTACTCGGTGAGCATGGTTCGTGAATGAGGTATAGGTTACCAACCGAGTAGGCACTGCGTGTAAATCAATCTTCCAGCCGAGTAGGCACTGCGTGCAAGACTTCTTTGCGCAGCACCTACTCGGTAGCCTTTTTTCCGAAGGCCTACTCGGGACAATTTGCCGCGCTCATCCATATCCAGAATCCGTTTGCGGATGCGGTAGGAAAGCGGGGTCACTTCGAGCAGTTCGTCGTCGGCCAGGTACTCGATGGCCTCGTCCAGGCTCATCTGGCGTGGTGGCGTCAGGCGGATTTCCATATCGCCGCGCGACGAGCGCACGTTGGTCAGATGCTTCTTCTTGCAGACGTTAATGGTCAGGTCGCTGGGGCGCGTGTACTCGCCCACCACCATGCCGGTATACACGTCCACGCCCGGACCGTAGAACAACGTGCCGCGCTCCTCGGCATTTTTCAACCCGTAAGTGCTGGTCACGCCCGTCTCCCAGGAGACCAGCGAGCCGGTATTGCGGGCCGTCATCGCTCCGGCCATTTCTTCGTAGCCGTGAAACAGGGTGTGCATCACGCCCATGCCGCGCGTGGCGGTCAGGAAATGATATCGGAATCCGAGCAGGCCGCGCGTGGGGGCAAGATACACCAGCCGGACGTTGCCATCGCTGGTATCCTGCATATCCAGCATCTGGCCGCGCCGCCCGCCGAGCAATTCCACGACGACCCCAACCGTATCCGGGCTGGTCTCTATGTGGACTGCCTCGAACGGTTCCAGCGTGGTGCCGTCTTCGGCCCGACGCAGGATGACTTCCGGGCGTGAGATCTGGAATTCGTAACCTTCGCGGCGCATGGTCTCGACCAGGATGGCCAGGTGCAGTTCGCCGCGCCCCGAAACGAGAAAAGTATCGGCTGTTTCTGTTTCCTGCCAAGTAGGTGCTGCGCACACGCGCAGTGAGACATTGGTACGTAGTTCGTCGGACAGGCGCTCGCGCAGTTTGCGCGAGGTGCTCCATTTGCCCTCGCGGCCCGAAAACGGCGAGGTGTTGACGCCAAAGGTCATGCGCACAGTCGGCTCTTCAACTTTGATGGTCGGCAAAGCAAGCGGGTTCTCGGGGTCGGCCAGAGTCTCGCCGATGGCGATGCCTTCCAGACCGGCCAGGGCTATGATCTCGCCCGCGCTGGCTTCGGCCACTTCCACTTTTTGCAAACCATGATGCACGTATAGATAGCGGGCGCGCTCCGGGACGTTCGTGCCGTCCAGTTTCAGGCGCGCTAACGGCTGACCGGCCTTGATCTTACCCGCAAAGACGCGACCCACGGCGGTCACGCCGCGGTAGTCGTCGTACCCCAGGGTGGTGACGAGCATTTGCAGCGGCGCATCCGCGTCGACGCGCGGGGCGGGGATATGGCGCAGAATGGCCTGGAACAGCGGCTGGAGGTCCGCGCCGAGATCGGGGGTGAGACCGGCCTGGGCCGAGGTGGCCTGCGCGTAAACGACGGGAAATTCAGCCTGTTCGTCGGTCGCGCCCAGTTCGATGAACAGGTCAAAGGTCTGGTTCAAGACGCGGGAAGGTTCAGCGTTCCTGCGGTCCACTTTGTTGATGACCACCACGGCCTTGTGTCCCATTGCGAGGGCTTTTTTGAGCACGAAGCGGGTCTGCGGCATCGGGCCTTCGGCGGCGTCCACCAGCAGCAGGACGCCATCCACCATGTTCATGACGCGCTCGACCTCGCCGCCAAAATCGGCGTGGCCGGGGGTGTCCACGATGTTGATCTTGACCTGCTGCTTGGTCTCGGCGTCCCAAATGGAAATGGCGGTGTTCTTGGCCAGGATGGTGATGCCGCGCTCACGCTCCAGATCGTAGGAATCCATGACCCGCTCGGCCACTTGCTGGTTGTCGCGGAAGGTGTGCGCCTGGCGCAAGAGACCGTCCACCAGCGTGGTCTTGCCGTGGTCCACATGGGCGATGATGGCGATGTTGCGGAGGTCGGTTCGTTCGATGAGCATAATACCTTATCCGATAATTTCGTTCAATCCTTCCACCAACTGCGCCAGGGTTTCAGGCGGAACGCGCCCGATTTTCCCGCTCAGCCGCTCGGTGGAGAGCGTGCGCACCTGGCTGATCTTGACCCACGACTGTTTGGGCAGTTCGATAGCGGCCAGTTCCAACGTCAATGGGAAACCGGCTTGCTGCGGCTGGCTGGTGATTGCCAAAGCGATGACCGTGCCGGAGCGTTCGTTGAATACGTCATGACTGACGACGACAACCGGGCGCATCCCAGACTGCTCATGCCCGCGCCCCGGATTCAAGTTGGCCCAGAAGATGTCGCCTCTCAATATTGCGGCCATTCGCTCAACTCTCCCATGCCTTCATCGGCCATTTTACGCTCGAAGGCGCTATCCAGTTTGGCGGATTCGCGCGCCAGACGGCTGCGATTCATGCGCGCCAACTGTTCGCGCACCGCATCCTGAATCGCTCGGCTGCGGTTGGGATAACGGTGCTCCGAGATCAGGCGGTCCACTTGTTGGAGCAAATCCTCATCCATCGTGATGGCAATTTTCGATAGAGTCATGGTGGCCTCCGGTATGATATTATATCATACCAGACAGGTCATGAATTTCATGCTATACTTGTTTCGAGAGAGGCACCTATGATTGGGATTGAAGCAAGGAGAGTCTGACATGCTTACAAGTATTCCTGGCGTATATCGCAAGGGAAGGATCGAGCTGCAAGAACGTCCCGCAAACGTGCCTGATGAGGCGCGGGTGATCGTGACGTTCCTTGAATCCACTCCCATAGACCTGCGAGCGCGCGGCATCGATGAGAAGAGCGTGGCAGAGTTGCGCGCGCGGCTGGCAACCTTCGCCGAGGAATGGGATAGCCCTGAGATGAGCATCTATGGAGGCGCCTAAAAAAGCAGGAGAGTGAGAGATGAAATACAAAGTCAATCTCGAAAAAACTGACGAAGGTTATGCTGTCTGGTGCCCAGGCTTGCCAGGATGCTGGTCTCAGGGAGCGACAGAAGAAGAAGCGCTGGAAAACATCAAGGATGCCATCCAGACGTATCTCGCAACCATCGAAGAATTGACCAAAGATAAAGCATTCCGATTGGTTGAAGTGCCTGCTTAACTATGGCTAAACTTCCGGGGGTATCGCACCAGCGCGCCGTCAAGGCTTTTCTAAAGGCCGGTTTCTGGATCATCCGACAGGGCAAGCACATCTCCATGACCAATGGCGAGCGTATCATCATCATTCCACACGCCAATCCGATCAATGCCTTCACAATGGGTACGTTCTACGTTTTTTTACGTCCCCTCCTCCCACGAGTTCAAATACTTCACCTGCTCTTCGGTCAGCACATCAATCTTCACGCCCATGGCCTCGAGCTTGAGGCGGGCAATCTCGGCATCAATGTCGGCCGGCACCGAGTAGACTCTCTTCTCCAATTTGTCGGCGTTCTTGACCATGTACTCGGCGGCCAACGCCTGGTTCGCAAACGACATGTCCATCACACTGGCCGGGTGGCCTTCGGCGGCGGCCAGGTTGATCAAGCGTCCCTCACCCAAAATGTGAATGCGGCGACCATCTTTCAGGTCATACTGCTCGACGAACGGGCGCACCAGCCTGGGTTCGCCGGTTGACATGGCCTTGAGCGCCGGGATGTTGATCTCGACGTTGAAGTGGCCGGAGTTGGCGAGGATGGCGCCGTCCTTCATCACCTCGAAGTGGCTGCGATCCACTACATTGATATCGCCGGTCAGGGTGACGAAAATATCGCCGATCCTGGCCGCCTCTTCCATCGGCATGACCTGGAACCCGTCCATGACCGCTTCGAGCGCCTTGAGCGGGTCCACTTCGGTGACGATGACCAGCGCG
>JBDRTP010000494.1:0-42916 GCA_043823965.1 Chloroflexota bacterium | reverse complement strand
TGGACGGAGGCGATCTCCTCCTGAGTGGCAGGGATGACTTCCAGCCACTCGAGGGCGCTGGCGTAGGGTTTTTCCTGCCAGTCACCCAATCGGGAAAATCGCCCCGGTTCTTCCGGGTGGTCGGGGTAGGCGTGTCCGGGTGAGGGCACGAGTACACAGGCTGTCTTCATACAGTAATTATACTTTACCCCCTTTTCCTCTCCTCGAAAAGGGCCAACCACGCCTGGACTTCCTCTGGGCTGAGGCCAGGATCAGCTTTTGGGGTAGCGTCGGTCGCAGATTGCGCGGCCGTGACCAGCCGGGCGAACTCCTCCGCCGAAATGACCTGGGCATGAACGGCCCGGGCTGCATTCTGCACGCGATGATCCGAACTGACGACGGTCCAATTGCGGGCAGCCTTGCCCAGTTTTTCCAGCCGGCCCTCGATAGCCGCGTCGGCGCTTGAGGTCTGACGGATGAAATAAGCGGTCACTGCGCCGAACTTGCGGCTGGTGGGCTGCCCAGGCGGTGCGCCGTCGAAATAGACTTCCACCTGAGCGCGGCGCAAGCGGCAAAATTGCTGCAGTCGCGTGACCAGTGCCAGTTCGTCGTCAATGGCATCCAGGCGCAGGCCGAGTTTGGGGATCAGGTTGTGGCCGTCAATCAGGTAGGGCATATCGGAGTAATTGTAACATTGCAATATAAAGCCGTCGGGACAGCAGTCCGCTCGGCTGTCCCTTGGGGTGGAGGAGAGAGCTGCAATGTCGTCTCAATCTGTTGGAACAGGGGAAGCGGCCGGCGCCGACCCACAGGGTGCTTCGCGAAGGCCTACCGAGTAGGTGCTGCGCACTCGGCAGGTTTTGCGCGCCAGAAGAACTTCCAATACATAAATACAGAAATGGTATAGAGAATGATGACGCCCAGGAACACCGGAGCGAAGCCGTAGTTGACCTGCAGCCAGCCGCTGATCGAGGGGCTGAAGGCCCAGCCGAAGTTCCATGCCATGCTGACCAGGCTGGCAACAGTTGCCCGTGATGAAGGTTCGACCTGTTCCATCACGAAGGTCTGGTAAACCGGCCCGCCCATGTTCATCAACGCCAGCCGCACGTAATGTGCCAACGCACTCATCCAGAACCAGGGTGCGTAACCCAGCATCACCAGGAATGGGATCGAGAGTCCCTGCGTGATGACCACCAGTTGGATCTTGCCGATGCGGTCGGAAATGATTGGGGCGATGAGCAGGCCAACCCCCATGGCTAGCGCGCCCCAGGCCAGCACATTGCCAATGACCGGGTCCGGCTGGTGGTGCACCACCCGGAAGAAGACATTCATGAACGGCATGAACAATCCCGCGCCGATGGAGGTGATAAGCATCGGCAGGACCAGTTTGCCGAGCAGGGCTGAGTGCCTGGCCGCGTAGCTGAACGGGGCGAACAGCGAGCGCTGGGATTTCTCCAGGCGGGGCATGCGCATGGCGAACAACGGGATGATCGCCACAAGGGCGGCCGCGGCGATAACACCCAGCGCACCCGCGTAGGCGCTACTGCTGGTCGGTGAGACGCCTTGCCGGACTGCGATCCAGGTGGGTAGATTGCCGCCAATGGAACTGCCGATAAATGCCGCCGTCATCTGCACCCCGGAACTCAGGCTGAAGAGGTAGGTGCGCTCTTCCTCGCCGCTGTTCTCGATCAGGAACGGCGACATGGTCACAGCCGAGAGGCCCTGGGCGGCGCCCATCACCACGTTGGTCAGGATAAACACTAACTTCGATGGCCAGAGCACCATAACCGCGATGGCAATTGCCACCACGCCCGCGCCGAGGATGAGCGATTTCTTGCGGCCCAAAAAATCGGCCAGATAGCCCATCGGCAGGGCGACGATCAGGGCTGTCATGCTGCTGATCGTGATAAACTCGCCCAGGTCGCTCTCGTTCATCCCCAAGCTGAGGGCATAGAAATTGAACAACAACCGGTAGACGCCCAGGGCCGCGCCGGTCAGGATGGCGCTGGCCAGGTATAAGCGGGCGTTCGGAGAGAACTGGCGCACCCGCGCCGCGTAAGTCCGCAGAACGTTTGCCATACTAATCCTGTTTTCCCAAGAATTCCTCCAAGGCGGTGTTGGTGCCCTTTAAAGTCTCCAGACGGGCCGCGTAGCGGCGCGCGTTGTTTTCGCTCACTGTGATGTGTACCAAACCGGCCAGGCGCAGGGTGTTTAGATGGTGGATGACTGTCGGCGGGCGCAGGCGCAGGCGACGGGCTAATTCCGTCGGCGTGAGGGGCTGAGCGGCCAGATAACGCAGGATGCGCAGCCGGGTCGGATCGGCCAGGGACTTGAGCGCGTGGAGCAACAGGTCTGGCACCTCCGCGCCGGGCACGACGCTCTCGACCCCGGGCCGGGTGCCGAACAAAAGCAGCGTTTTTCCCGCCTCGGGCCTGGAAATGAAGACCAGCGGCGAGCTCCAATATGAGGGCGCCAGGGTCAATTCGGAAACTGCCGCCAACGCCTCAAAATGGACGCCGCGCGAGAGTTTCTCGATCAGCGCGTCCACGGAGAGACGCGCGGCCAGTTCTTGGGCACGCGCCAGTCCTTTTTCCAGCGCCTGGCGGATGTGCGCTTCTTCTTCCACGAAGAAGACCTGGTAATACTCTTGCAGCGCAGCCAGGAACATCTCGCCCGATCCGGCCGGATCGGCCCACAGTTCAAGCAGGTTGGCTAGGGCAGCCGGTTTCAGCAATATGTCCCGGCGCGAATAACTCGCCCGCAGGAATTCCTGTTCCGCGGTTTGCCAGGCGTGACGACTGGCGATGCCGAGCAGCGTCTCACGCACCTCGGCAGGCGTCTCGGGGAGGAGGGTCAGCGCCGGGAAACGGTCAGCCGGCGCGAGGTCCGCGATGGCCTGCAGAGCCTGGGGAGCGTCCTTTGGCTGGGGGAGAGTCGAGATCCATGTGAGTGGTGGCGCGGCGAAGGAGCAGATGCGTTCCAAAAATTCCCGCTTGGGTGACGGAACGCGCTGGCGCACGCCGGCTGCCCAGGAGGGGCGCAGGCCGAAATCCGCGGCGTGATGCAAAACGAACAGGCTGACGAAAAAGTCGTAGGCGGTGCCGGTATCCCAGTGAATGGTAGGCATGGAATGCAAATGCGGATGCGTTAGATTATAATCTAATCTATTAGATAATAATCTAATGTATCTGAATGGTCAAGAGTAGGGCACGCCCTGGTACTCGCCGTAGTCAATCACGCCCACGATGTTGGGATGTGACAATTTCGCCAGCGACTTGGCCTTGCGCTCGAAGCGCTTCAGGATGCGCTCCAGCACCACCGGGGCGAACTGGTCAATGCGGATGACTTTGACCGCCATGTCCCGCTCGAGGCGCGTGTCGAAGGCCTTGTAGACGGTCGCCATACCACTCTCGCCAAGGCCTGTGCTGAGCATGGTCGAAGCATGCTCGAGGATGTGGTAACGACCGAGGGATTGGCCGATTAAGGATTCACTCATGGTATGCTCCAGTTGATTCTTTCCAGTTCGCCAGCAACCTGTCAGCCGCGTTCACCAATTCCCTGGCGCTGTTCAGGCCATGCTGCGCGCCCATCTCCGAGAATTCGGTTCGATAGTCAGCATCTTCCCGCAAGGCGCGGGCATCGTCCAGGGCATCAATCAATCTTTCTTCCAGCAGTCTCTGGCCGACAAAGAGACGACGCATTGCAACCGAGAGACAGTGGTGACTCTTTTCACGGTACCCCCGGCTGTACAACAATGCCCGAGCTGTGTGGAACATCACATAATAGGACTGGATGGTGCACCACTTGTATCCGCCCCGTTGGTAACTGGTCTCAGCTTCGGCCAGATCGTCACGCGCGGCGCTCAATTCCTTTTCCACCAGATAGCGCGCCTCGGGCATGGACACCAGCCAGCGCTTTTCCAGGCAGCGTTTGAATTCAAGTTCCCAATTCATCGCTCGCCTCCCAGAGCGAAATGCCCTGTTTGACTTGCCCAAAGAAGGCCGCGTCCTTTTCCTTTGTTTCCGCCAGTTCCTGGTTATTCATGATGACCGGTTGGAGAGGCAAAGTCGTCAGGGAACGGCTGATGATCTTCATCGCCTGCTCGCGCTCCGCTGTCAGGATGAATAGATCAATGTCGCTTTCGGCCGTGTTTGTGCCTTTGGCGCAACTGCCGAAAAGATAGATTTGGCGCGAAAGAGGGCGCAATTCCTTTAGCAATGGTTCAAGACTGGCAAGCGTATCCAGCGCTTTGAACTGCCGCACAAAGGGATGGCGGTCATCGGCGGAATAGAAATTCATCCGCCCCCTGTGCTCACACTGAAGCAAACCCGACTGGTGCAATGCCCGTGTCGCCAGGTTGACTGCGCTGCGGCTGACGCCGGTCCCCTCGGCGATCTCGCGTTCAAAGAACGCCCGCCCATCATTGCGGGTGAGAAAGCGCAACACGCGCGCCTGGCTGGCAGCGAACAGGGAGTCGAACAGATTGTTTTCCATGCGAGACGATCATCCATTGAGATGGACATAAATCCATTTGATTGGATTATACACCGTCTCTTCGAGGATGTGATAGCGGCCGAGGGATTGACCGATTAAACTGCCCATAGAGGCTCCAGTCTTTTGATGAACGTCATCATCTGCGCTTCACCCTGTCTGAGGCGCAGATGGCGGAACGCCGTCGCCGCAGTCGAGAACACCAAAAAGAGGGATGCAATTTGCGAGCGGCCGTGGAAGCCACCGTCCGAAGTGTCAAACATCCCTTCCCTGCGGGCAAGTTACCGGTGCGAGGCAGTTTCCGTGTTTTCTGCCTGGTGATTGTCTTAGCCGCCGTAGCCAACCTACGGTGCATTCGCCGCTACCTGCAAGCCAAAATGGAGGCCGAAGAACGACAAAAGAAGGCCTCAGAACGGCAAGAAAGCGCCCGAGAAGGGGCGGGCATCTCTGTTTTTTCTTTCGCCAAAGCCATCCTGTCGGCTTTCCTCGGTCGGATGCAGCCGCAAATAGTGACGACAGGTTGGTAAAGTGCAAGTTATTGCAGTGGACTCATTAGGTAATAATCTAATGTACCTGAATGGTCAAGAGTAGGTCAAGCTCTGGCCTGGATTCTAAGAATTGGGGCAACTGTGCTATACTTTATGCAAATGAGCAAGTTATTCTATCCATTAAACGTTGGGATTGGATCGAAGTCCACACAGGGCAGATGAGAATATGCCGGACGACGAGTTGCGTTCTTCCCTTGAGCTACTCTACAATGTCAGCCGTGAGCTGGCCTCAGCATTAGACTTGCGCACGGTTCTGCAACGGGTATTGATCCAGTCGCTCAAATATGTCAGCGGCGAGCGCGGCAGTATCGTCGTTCTGGACGACAACGGCAAACCTGTGGATGCGGCCATTGTCTACGGGAAGCGGATTCTTGATCACACCATGCAGCAACTTCGCGAAACGGTGGAACACGGCCTGGCCGGGTGGGTGTTGCGCCAGCGACAGGCTGTCTTAGTCCCTGATACCAGCCAGGATGAGCGCTGGCTGCGCCGCCCAGACGATGCCGCCGAGCGCAGTGGAGCGAAATCTGCCATCTGCGTTCCGCTCATGGCGCGCGAACGACCGGTTGGGGTGCTGACTCTCGTCCACCCGACCCCGGGAGCCTATAGTGAAGAACACTTCAGCTTGATGCAGGCCATTGCAGACCAGGCCGGTATCGCCGTGCTGAACGCCCGCCTCTACGCCGAGAGTCAACGTCAGGCGCGCGTGATGACCTCCCTGGCTACCAGCGCCGCGACTATTAACATTACGCTGCGCCTGGACGAGGTTCTGCATCGCATCCTCACCGAGATCATTAAGGCGTTGCAGGTCGAGACGGTGGCTATAGCCTTGATCGAGCCAGATGGCAGCCTCGTTTTCAAGGCTGCCAATGGCAAGCAATCGGAAAGCGTTATCGGTAAACGTATTCCCGCCGGGCAGGGTGTCCTCGGCTGGGTGGCGAGCGAGGGGCAGGGTGTCATCATCCCGGTAGTGTCCGAGGACAAGCGCTTCCTGCCCGGGGTTGATCAATTCCTGCGCAGCACCTACTCGGCAGGAATGGAAGTAAAGGCCCTGTCTGCTGCCCCGATTTATGCACAGGGGCAGGTGATCGGCGTCTTGGAAGCCATAAATCCCGTTTCTGGAACCTTCGACCCGGATGCCTTGCTGGTGCTGACCGGCATCAGCAGTTTGGCCGGATCGAACATCCAACATGCACAGCTCTTTGAACGTCTGCAAGCCGCCCACCAGCGTTATCGCGAATTGTTCGAGGATAGCATTGATCCCATTCTTATCACCAATTGGGAGGGGAAGATCCTGGAGGCGAACCACCAGGCGGTTAATATCAGTGGCTATGCTGCTCAACAGTTGCGTGAAATGAGCATTGGTGATTTACATATGTCTCGACAAGCTCGACAACCGATGCTTGACCAGACTGAAAAGGGTGCAGACCTTGAAAGTCTAAAAGCTGGCAAAACCTGCGCTTACGAATCAGTTTTGAAGAGCAAAGCTGGGCAGGAAGTCTCGATCCAGGTTTACGTCCGCAAGGTAGTGTTCGAAGACAAGGAATTGTTGCAGTGGATCCTGCGCGACATTACCGAACGCAAGTACCTGGACAATCTGCGTGATGACCTGACCGCGATGATCTACCACGACCTGCGCTCGCCGCTGGCGAACATCATCTCTAGCCTGGACGTGCTTGCGACGGTATTACCTCAAGAGGACAGTGAAATGGCGCAATCTGTTCTGACGATTGCCCGCCGTTCTACGGCGCGCATTCAACGATTGATCAGCTCACTGCTGGATGTCAACCGGCTCGAATCCGGACAGCCGGTAGGCGAGAAACAATCCATTGCGCTCAGCGTGATCGTGGAAGAAGCCTTCGATGCCGTCCGCCCGATAACGGAAAACCGCCACCAGTCTCTGCTCAACGGTTTGGCAGCAAGACTCCCACCCGTGTTCGTGGATACAGATATGATCCGCCGGGTATTGATTAACTTATTGGAGAACGCCTCCAAGTACACACCCCAAGGTGGTAAGATCGAGACTGGCGCCAGGCCGGATGGAGATTGGGTTCAGGCGTGGATCCAGGATAATGGTCCCGGCATCCACATCGCCGATCAGGATCGCATCTTTGACAAGTTCACCCGCCTGAAGGGGAAAGATTCGCCCAGCGGATTGGGAGTCGGGCTGGCCTTCTGCCGGTTAGCCGTCCAGGGTCACGGCGGGCGCATCTGGGTCGAAAGCAAACCCGGACAAGGGGCGCGTTTCGCGTTTACGCTGCCCGTCAAAAAGGATAAATAGAGAATCTCTTTGAGGAGTTATTATGCAAGCCATCGCTGAGGATGTATATATAGAGAACCAATACCTGGGTGTGACTTTGGGCGCCATCCGCCTGCCGCATGGATTGATCCAGGTGGATGCGCCGCCCTCGCCGGAGGACGTGCGCTCCTGGCGCGCGACTCTGCTCAGCCTGGGTGGAAGCTCGGAGCGGTTGCTGGTCAACCTGGATACTCATCCGGATCGCACGCTGGGCGCCCGCTCGATGGACTGCACCGTGGTCGCCCAGGAAAAAGCAACACAGGTTTTCCGTAGCCGTCCCAGCACCTTCAAGACGCAGGGAGACGAGACCGGTGCGGATTGGGAGACAATTCCAGGCCTGGGCAATGTTCGCTGGGCGCCACCCGAGATTTCTTTCAGCCATGCAATGACGATCTATTGGGGTGGGACATCCGTCCTGTTAGAACACCATCCGGGGCCTGGCGTTGGGGCGTCGTGGGTCATTTTGCCGGAGCCTAAGGTGGTCTTTGTTGGAGACACCCTCGTTCCCAACCAACCGCCCTTCCTGGCCAGCGCCGACTTGCCGGCCTGGATTGATGCGTTGAAAGTATTGCTCTCCCCGGCTTATCGTGGCTGGCTGGTGGTCAGTGGTCGCGGCGGGTTGGCGGCGGTGGAAGTCATCCGCGCTCAGGTGGGATATCTTCAGCAAATTTTGCACAAACTTGATAAACTGGCTGACCGAGTAGGCGCTGCCCTGAGTTCATCGAAGGGTGCTGCGCAGAAGAAATCCCCCCCAGAAGAGATCGAAAAGCTGATCGCGCCGCTGCTTTCCGGTTTTAAGATCCCCAACGATCGTCAGCGCCAATACGCCCAACGCTTGCGTTATGGTCTAAATCAGTACTATGCGCAGCACCTACTCGGCATGCGTCACTACCGCCCAACGAATAATGCCGCCGAGTAGGCCTTGTCTCGACAAGCTCGACAACCATCGGCAGGTGAGGAGTAAACATTCCTGTGTCTGGAGATTATGGTAGCCTTTTGGGCTACCATTACCAACCGATCTTTGAGCTGACACGCGGCAGGATTGTCGAATCAATCCATTTTGGGGCGGCGGCTGTTGTCGATTCCACGGGCCGTCTGCTTGCCTGGTATGGCGAGTCGAGTGTCGTCGCTTTTATGCGTTCCAGTGCCAAACCCTTGCAGGCTTTGCCGCTCATCGAGCGCGGCGGCGACAATGTCTTTCACTTGACATCCAAAGAGATAGCGATCATTTGCGGCTCTCACGATGGCATGGATGAGCATGTCGCGGTAGTGCAGGGCATACAAGCCAAAGTTGGGGTTCAGGAAAGCGACCTGCTGTGCGGCGTGCACCCGGCCTACCACGCACCGACCGCAGAGGCGATGAAAGCGCGCGGCGAAGTCCCGACCCCCAACCGGCACAATTGTTCAGGCAAACACACCGGCATGTTGGCGCATGCCCGCATGCGCGGCCTGCCGATCGCGGATTACACAAACCCTGAGCAACCCATCCAGCAGACCATTTTGGAAACCATTTCCGAGATGTGTGGCTTTTCCAAAACCCAGGTTGAAATTGGGATTGATGGTTGCTCAGCGCCGAACTTCGCGATGCCGCTTTATAACGCCGCGCTGGGTTTTGCACACCTGTGCGACCCGCGCGGATTGTCGGTCGAGCGCTCAACAGCATGCCGCCGCATCACATCCGCCATGATGGCCCATCCCGATATGATCGGGGGGCCGGGGCGCTTCGACACGCGCCTGATGGAAGTTTGCAGCGGGAGGGTTATCTCTAAAGGCGGTGCAGAAGGTTACCTGCTAATGGGGATCATGGCCGGCGCGTTGGGTGCGGATTCGCCCGGCGTTGGCATTGCGCTCAAGATTGCCGACGGCGATCTCCCTGTGCGTAAACCGGATGGTGCGACGTATACCCGCGTCCGCCCGGCGGTGGGGCTGGAGCTACTCAAGCAGCTCGGCGCAATCTCGGACAAAGAACTGGAAGCGTTGGCCGAGTTTGGCCCGCGCAAACCGGTAACCAACTGGCGCAAACTGGTCGTCGGCGAGAGCCACCCGGCTTTTAGCCTAAAACGCGAGTAACTAGGAAAGAAGCGGATGATTGTCCGCCTGCCCCATAAAAAACATGGATCCATTGCCCGATTCTTTCTTGCAGAAATTGGTCATCCTCCTGAACAACGAGAATACGATTGGTGTAACAATGCCGGGCAGTTTCGCTCGTGGCGAAAGTAGTCTATATAGCGACATCGACCTCTGGCATTACGTCCTACAAATGCCCCCCGACGAAACTGTACCGTACCATGTTCAATTCGTAGATGGTTATATGGTGAGCATCAAACTGATTACGCTGAAGGAGGAATATACCCACCTGCGGAATCCAGAACAGGCCATCTGGGCCATTCCAGGTCTGCGCCAATCAAGAATCCTGCTTGATAAGGATGGCTCGATTGCCACCCTCAAGGAAGCCGCGGTAAAAGCAACTTGGGGACCTTTGCAAACTGCTGCAAATGCCTATGCCTCCTGGAGTCTTTCCGCCAATGGCGAAGAAATCCACAAAATCCTCGATGGCCTGGCACGACAGAATGAATCCAAAATACTCTACGCGGTCTGGAGCCTGACCCGGGGATTGGCCGATGCCATGCTCGTCCAGAGCGGGGCGCTTGTCCCTAGCGAGAATGCTTATATTGACCGCGTCCAGGAAGCGGCCGGTCGGACCTCCGACTGGACATGTCTGTTCCGGATAGCTATTGGCCTCGACCCGCTCCCATCTACAAAAAACCCTGCCTTTGTCGGTTACGGGATTGCCTGCCTGGGTCTGTATCGTAAAACTGTTGCGATTCTACAGCACATCCTCCTGCCCGAAGATGCCACGGTAGTGAATCGAACCTTAGAAATTATTACTGAAGCCGGATACTTATGAAACCCATTCAACTTGCCATAAAAGTCCATCAGTATCTATTGGATTTTTACGGGCAGCCGAGCTGGCGCAACCCTTTGCCTCCGGTGGATGAGCTCGTCTCCACAATCCTTTCCCAGAATACCAACGACGCCAACCGTGACCGCGCCTTCGATGCCTTGAGGGCGCGTTTCCCGACTTGGGAGGCGGCGCGCGACGCCGAACCTGGTTCCGTTATCGAGGCCATCCGCCCAGCCGGGCTGGCCAACCAGAAAGGCCCGCGCATCCAGGCCGTGCTGCGCAATATCAGCGCCGAACGCGGCATATTGGATTTGAACTTTCTGGCTGACCTGCCGCTCGAAGAAGCCCGCGCTTGGCTGACTAAATTCAACGGCGTCGGCCCGAAAACAGCCGCCATCGTGCTACTCTTCTCGCTCGGCCGCCCGGCTTTTCCGGTGGATACGCACATTTATCGCGTGACGGGGCGCATTGGCCTGCTCCCGGAGAGGATGACCGTCGAGCAGGCGCATGAACATCTGGAAGAACTGTTTCCGCCCGAAACGTATTACGCCGCTCACTTGAATATCATCCGTTTGGGGCGTGAGATCTGTACGGCACGCAAGCCCGATTGCCTGGCCTGTCCGCTCTGCCCAATTTGTAAATACGGACAAGAAAAGTAACTTCTCGATAAAATGGGAAAAATGAGTGTCCTCGAGGGTGCTTGGCGAAAGCTGGATGAAAAGGAGGTGAGCAAGATGCTGAGTTATGCCAGAGAGCGCGGCCAGGGATTGGTCGAGTATGCGTTCCTTATTCTTTTGGTCGTCCTCGTCGTTATTGCTGTTGTTACCTTGCTTGGCCCGATTGTTGCAAACATGTACAGCACGGTAGACAGCAGATTTCCCCAATGAGCCAATTCTGCTGGAATTACAGTGGAGAAGAGCAACCCCCCGAGCGTTCAATGCTGCGGGAGGCTGTCTCTGTGCCGATTTCTTCCACAAATTCGCGCCGGACGGTCTCCTCGCCGCGCTCGCCGAACTCGATCGTCCCGCCCAGTGGACGGTAGAAGGTCTGGTTCTTTTTGCTGTCATGTCCCTCGGCCACGAGGATTTTATCCTTGTGGCAGCAGACGCAGATGGCAATCGGGCGGATTTTTTCCGAGTGCATATTCCCTCACAGACTAAACTTGCGGGAGGTCAGATCAGATTCGCGCCTGCATGGACCACGGCCCCGTCCATGTGACGGTGACCGGCAGGATCTTGCCGCGCAGGTCTTCATCGGATTCTAAAAACACTAACTTGTTGGTGGGCGTACGGCCGCGCCAGCGGCCTTTGACTTTCTCTTCGAACAATACTTCCACCTTCTCACCCAAATAGCGGGCATTGATTTCTCGGATGATTTTTTCCTGCAAGTCTTCCAGTACGCGGAAACGGCGCATCTTCTCGGCGGCCGGCACGTCATCCTCCATGCGGCGTGCGGAGACCGTCCCCTCACGTGGTGAGTAACGCGCCAGATGGGCCACGTCCAGTTTCAAGTCAGCCAGCAATTCGTAGGTCTGCATGAACTGTGCCTCCCCCTCGCCGGGGAAACCGATGATAATGTCGGTGGCAATCGAGACGGCGGGAATGCGGGCGCGGATTTTTTCGACAACGCGGCGGTAATCGGCATTGGTATAGCCACGCTTCATATTTGCTAAAACTTCGTCATCTCCCGCCTGGATGGGGATTTCGATGTGCGGCATGACCTTTGGCAGTTCGGCGACAGTATCCAGCAAATCTTCGCTGAAATAGTTGGGATGTGAGGTCAGGAAGCGGATGCGTTCCAGCCCTTCGATATCATGCAAAATGCGCAATAACGCGGCTAAATTGGGGCCGTCGGGAATATCTTTGCCGTAACGGTCTACGATTTGGCCAAGTAACGTAATTTCTTTCACGCCCTGCGCGGCGAGAGCGCGCGCTTCGGGGAGGATCTCGCCGACCGGGCGCGAGCGTTCCACACCGCGCTTGTAAGGGATGATGCAGTAGGTACAGGCGTGTGAACAGCCCAGTACAACGGGAAGATGTACGGAGACGGTTTTACCGCGCTTGTGTTTGGGCAGGATGCCTGCCCTGAGCATTGTCGAAGGGTTGCCGTCCATAACGGCGAACCGGCTCTCGATCGCGCGCGTTTCGAGCGCCCGCACCTCGGACTGGGTCAAAAATGAAATCAACGGGCCGGGGTCGGAGGGTGGGGAGAATACATCCACGAAAGGAAATCTGGCGCGCAGTTTCTCATCCCCTTTCACGCCGACCAGACAGCCCATCAAATTGATGACGAGATTGGGATTGAGGTCTTTCAGCGGGCGCAGGGAATGCAGGCGGCCGGTGGCCTTGTCCTCGGCGGACTGGCGCACGACGCATGTGTTCAAAACGATAATATCGGCTTGTTCGGCGATTTCGGTATGACTGTAGCCCAGGCATTCAAGGGCCGACCCCAGGCGCTGCGAGTCGGCCACGTTCATTTGACAACCTTCCGTCCAAATATGATATTTCATGTCCGGTATTATAACGTAAAACGTGAAGCGTAATGCGCGGCGCTCAATAATTACGTTTTAGGTTGCGTTGTGCGCAGTTCTTTGGGGGCAGAGCCTGAAAATTATGGTAAAATCTTCGCGCTTGGAGGGATGACCGAGCGGCTGAAGGTAACGGTCTTGAAAACCGTCGTGGCGCAAGCCACCGTGGGTTCGAATCCCACTCCCTCCGCTGAGGGTTACAAGTTGAAAAGTTTGCAGGTTGACAGATTAGAAACCTGTTAACATGTCAACCTGAAAACCTTCAAACCAAACATGGGGAGGTGCCAGAGAGGCCGATTGGGCTCGCCTGCTAAGTGAGTGCTGGGGTTAAACTCAGCCGCGGGTTCGAATCTCGATACTCCCCATGTTGCCATTTTCTCCCGATAAGAGAGACAGAAACGCGATAGATGGTTGCACAGCCACGACCGCGTTCTCTCGTACCCAGGCTGCTTCGACCGCTAATCGAAGCAGCCTTTTTTGTTCGATTTGGGAAAGATCATTCCACTCGGCGATACCGGAACGGATAACGCCAAGAGATGTCATTGTAGCACCAATTGTGTTGTAATGCAAGTCTTTTTCGAGTGATTCCAATCGGGATCGTTCTTCGTTGTAATTCAATCGGTTAATCTCGCCAGCCAGATACAATTCGCGCGCCCGCTCGAGTCGATCTTCAGCAGCCTTTATCTGTTTCTGTAAGACGTTTAGTTCTTCTTTGCCGTTCGAATGTTCTACAACATCTCGTAAAAACTCAATGGCTTGTTGCTCCAAAATATCGGCACCAATCTGCTTTTGTTGGCAAAGCACCTTTCGTTCAATCCGACGCCCATCCCCATACACTCGTCGGTTGTAGCTTGACTCGCCGCGCATCCGCCCACCGCAGTATCCGCACCTCAGAATTCCTGTCAAGGGAAATACCCGACAAGTCTTACCGTTTTTTTGCTTTGGGTTTCTAAATCCCAGAGAACGAACATTTTGCACTTGATCGAATAGTTCCTGGCCGATCAGCGCCGGATGATTACCCTCGAAAACCTCTTTCGGCGGACACCGCTTGCGATGGTGGCCTGCCTCGTCCATACCCTGATAAGGCAGCTTTCCGGTGTATGCCAGGCGATGGATCATATCCCGGATCGTATCCCGCCCAAATGGACCTGGGGGTGTATAGCCTTTCCGCCCTTTCTGACGCAGAGGCACTTCGCTGCCATCGTTCAATTGAAGGGTGGTTTGATTCAGCATCAGTTTGCCCCAAGGAGTGGTGAAATCCAGCTTCTCTTGCACCGAAGCAAAACTAACGCCGCTTGAATGGAGTTGCTCCAGAGTGGTGAGCAACCCGCCCAAGTGTCGATAGAAGCGGTCGATCTTGTCCACCACCACCACATCGAACAGACCATCCTTGGCGTCGCGGAGCAACTGCTCCAAGGCAGGACGACGGCTGCCTTTCTTGGCTGATATGCCTGCATCGGTGTAGATTTGTACCAGGCTCCAACCCTGCGCCTCGACAAAGTTGCTGATGTGGACCTCCTGGGCTTCCAGGCTGTGTCCATCCAACTGTTCGCGGGAAGACACTCGCCGGTAGCCCACAGTCCGATATGGTCTTGTTTCCATATACGCCTCCTCTGATTACTCCCCATAGCTCATGACGGGGGGTTCTGGCTGCATGGCAGACTCTCTTGCAGGATTGGAATAACCATTCCCACAAGCCTCATCTACAAGTCTGCCGGACTTTGCAGACGACCAGATCTGAACACAGCAGATGCACATAATCGGGCATGATTACCAACTCAATCACCGTGGCCTGAAACTCGTGGGCAGTCTGTCGGATAATTTCTCAGGCGTTAGTTCACGCCGTTGACCAGCACCTTTCGCCGATACTTGGAACACCAAACCACGTGGTACTTGCAGGAATAGATAGTATTCCGGTTGCTTTTGAAGTTACCGAGAATAACTGGAACACATGTTCTGTATTATATAGTAAAATGCTGCCTAACGCAAACTCAAAAACTAGGCGCATCGCGCCGCCTCCTTTCAGTCACGAACCTGAAGGTGGAGGCTTCCTGGCGGTATTTTGGTGAATGTGATTTATAATTTGTCCAAGGTCGGCAAAGGTTGCTTTACCGAGAATTTGTACCTGATCCCATTCTAGTTCGAGTAAGCAGAGGCGACCCTCAATGGATATTCCAATTGCAAAATCTCGTCTCCTGTCACGGCAGACCCCGTACGATCCCGAGCCTTTCAAAGCGCGGCTTTTCGAGCTCCTCAAACAGAGAAATGAGACTTACCGGGAGGCTTCGCTCAATTCCGGGTTGGATCACCAGGCGATCCGGCGCATCCTGGGCGGGCGCAGGCCAGCCATGCATATCTGTATCCTGCTGGCCGACCATTTTGGTGTCAACCACAATGAATTTCTTCAGCTTGGGGGTTGGCCTACTCTGAAAGCGTTTGACCTCCACACCGCCAGTGCTGAAAAGCTGCCGCTTGAGGCTGTTGAGGTTGCGATGGAAATAGCCCGTATCCCTAACCCTGGCACACGCAAGACAGTGGCAGAGGCGATTTTGACGTTGGTTAGGAAATATTTCGAGGAATAGATTCTTGTAGTAGATTACTAACCTTCCGCAAGTGTCAGCTTATCAAAGAGAAATGTCATCAGCATCCCCCGTTTCACAGTAACAAAATCCTTAACAATCTTGCAGTATCGTGGGATAATGTGTGCATTAACTTAGGTTTTCCCTAAGGTATTGCACACATGGAAACAAAACCGGATTACGATCACCTGTATGAAATTGCCGAGGCCCAGGCCGGCTACTTCACGGCCAGGCAGGTGCAAACTGTGGGCTTTTCCGGGGAGCGTCTCACTGAAAATGTGAAGAATGGGCGTTTTGTGCGGGTCGCAAGGGGCGTGTACCGCCTTTTCCATTTCCCTGGGTCGCCTTACGAAGATATGTTCGTTGCCTGGCTGAGGGCTGGCCCATCTTCAGTTGTCTCCCATGAAAGTGCCCTGGCTGTCTACGAACTCTCGGACATTCTCCCCGGCGAAGTCCACCTCATCGTGCCGCGCAGCGCTTCCCGGCGGCGGGAAGGCATCCGCCAACACACCAACCGCCTGCAGGCTGACGAGATAACGAAGCGCAATGGCCTTTCAACCACAACGGTTGAGCGCACGCTGGCCGATCTGATTGCCAATGGACTGGCGGAGGAACAAATCCGCCTGGCGATCAGAGAAGCGTTGCAGCGCGGTCTGACGGATCGAGAAAAAATGCTCCAACAGGCGCAGCGCGCTGGCGGGAAAGTGGAAAACACCGTGCAGAGAATTCTTGGTGAACAGCATGAAATACAATAACGGTTCTGCATTCCGGCGCGCCCTGGAAGACCGGCTGCGGGCTAAGAGTTTACAAACTGGAATCCCCCTGGTGCGACTACGCAAAATGGTGGCCTTTGACCGCTTTCTGGCGCGCCTTTTGCATGATCAACCTTGGCGATGGGTGCTCAAGGGCGGCCTGGCGCTACAATTGAGGCTGGGCGCTGAAGCCCGTACTACCAAAGACATCGACGTGCTGCTGTTAGACAGTGGGCAAGATATATCCATGTCGTTGCGGCGCGCTGGGGCTGTGGAGTTAGAGGATTGGTTTTCCTTTGAAATTGGCAATCCAGAAGCAGGGGCGGATGATCCAGGTGGGAAACGCTATCCGCTCCTGGCTAACTACCCTGTGGAAGTATGGGATCCTGCAAATTGGAGCTGGCGCTAAAAGCGATGGCGCTCTCCAGGTTATCCCGTTTCAAAGAAAACACCCGGTCAACTGAGTGAGGGGGGCACCCAGCCGACCGGGCGAGTTAATTATCGCCCTAATCGCCAGCTTGTCAAGCCGTGTTTTGATGCTGCGGCAAAACAATCGTCGCGGATGCATCCTGCATCAGGCCCAACAGACGTTCGAACGGACTGTTGGCTGCTGCTTTCTGTAATTGGCACTTGGCGTCGAAGTAAAGGCCGGCGAACATGGCTTGCAGGATTGCCCGGCGTTCGGTCAGTTTCAACTGTCTCCACAGGGCCGGGAAATCATTGAGTAGCGGGAGCGCTTCCCGGGCTTCTGGCCGCACGGATGGCTTGAACTGCTGCAAGTAGCGGTCGATCCTCAGGTACGCCTCCTCATACTCGGCCTGGGTGATGTGCCCCTGGCGGAATAACGCCCGCTGGCGAGCCAGCTCCTGGCGCATGTTGTACCCCTGCCTTTCGAATTCACTCATCCCATCGTTGCTCAGGTAGTACGCCAGGATCGTCTCGTGCCACTCTTCGGGGATGACCAGGGTTTCCATTAACCGCATTGGTCACAAGTTAAGGTAATGTCTGAACTGTCAAGGATTGGATGAGTGTCAAAGGGTGTGGTTTGGCGGACTTGCGTTTTCGTTTGACAATACCCAGCAGCTTGGCTTCTTGGGCCAAATAGGCAACGACATCGTTGGTTTCGCCTCGTTGGCGTGCCTGGGTGAAGAAGTACAAGCTACGATAGACCATTTCGATAGAGATGGCTGCGAAAGGCTGGTGGAGCGCTTCAGCAACCGCATCCGTCAAATCCACCAACACGATGTAGAGGAGCCAAGTGGCCCAGACTTGTAACTGAACGGCATTCTGAGCGCCACACCAGAAATAGGCCAGGCCTAACAGCCGTTTCACGATGCCATAAGCGTCTTCGATACGCCAACGCTGCCAATACAAAGCGACCACATAGGCGGTTGGCAAACGTTCGGCATCTAGTTCGTTGGTCAGGTAGCGATACCACTTGCCACGATACAGCACTTCGATTAGTCGGAGTTGTTGACGCTCTGCTCCCTGACCGACCCAAATCACAGAGTCACGCACTTTTGGACTTTGCACAATCGAATAAGCAAATTCATGCGCCAGGTTGCTCTTAGCCCGCGTGATGAAACGCGTCTCGTGGAGCGTCAGATCAGCAAACACGGTGAAGTTGATATATCCCATGTCAAAGATCAGCAACGCACCCAGTGGTAGCGCCGCCAAAATCTGCGGCCAGAAGCGTTGGTCATGCGCATGTGGGTCTTCCTCATACCACAATTGGGCCGGTAAGCGCGAACCCAAGTTCAGTAAAGCCGTCATCCGTCCCGCCAAAGGATGATTGGGTAAATCCTTCAGCAATCCAATCTTGCGAATGAGCGCATCCAGCGTTGAGCCATCTACCGCATACACCCCGTTATACTGCTCTAACGCCCAGGCGATCTCTTGCGGCAAGGGACGCTGACGCTCCTGCCAACGTTGCTGCGCCACCGGCAGAACGCCCATCAGCACCTGCAGGAATAACTCGGCTGGCAGGCTCGTCAACCGTAGCGAGAGCGCCTGTTGGCTGACTTTGACCGGCGATGCCCACAAAATCGTCTCTTTCTGGACGATACGGGTCATCTCACACACCCCGCTGATCTGCCGCCAGATCATTTCCAGCACAAAGGCGACCATCACCACCAGCCCGAGAGTTCTGGCCCGCAGCCCCAGGCGGTGAAAGTAACCTACCTGGGCCAGGGTCGCAGGATGAACCAATTCCGTCAATCGCTCTTTGACTTGCTCGTCAGTCGGCGTGGTGACAGGATGCTTGGTGCGGTCTCGCTGAATTGCGCGGGTATGGCGTACGGTGCTTTTCTTGCGGATGTTTTGTTCTTCGCTCATGCAACGAGTTTACCCGCTTGAACATCAAACATCAACCTTGACAGATTGTAAAAGTGCTTAACTTGTGACTGATGGTCTAACAATATCCTGGCCGCCGATCTCTTTTGCGGCGCTGGCGGCACGTCCACCGGCCTGCTGTTGGCCGCTGAAAGGCTGGGGCTGGGCGTGAGTCTGCTGGCGATCAATCACTCGGAGATCGCCATTTCCACCCACAGCGCCAACCATCCCCACGCCGTACATTTGTGTGAGAACCTGGACGGGGTGGATCCACGCAAGATTGTCCCCGGCGGACGGCTCGACCTGCTGGTGGCATCGCCTGAATGTACTCACCACAGCAAGGCTCGCGGCGGTAAGCCGCGCAGCGACCAGTCCCGCGCTTCGGCCTGGCACGTCCTGCGCTGGGCGGAAGCGCTCCACGTAAAGAACATCCTGATCGAGAACGTGGAAGAGTTCAGGACCTGGTGCCCGCCGTACTCGTCGAGAACGGGCAGCCGATTGAGCGGCTCAAGGGCAAGACTTACCTGGCCTTCCTGTCTGCCCTGCGCTCGCTGGGCTATCGCGTCTCTGAACGGGTGCTGTGCTGTGCCGACTACGGAGACCCGACTACCCGCCGCAGGCTGTTCATCCTGGCGCGCAGGGGGAAACGGGTGCGCTGGCCTTTGCCAGCCTACTCGAAGGACGGCGATGAGACGATGTTCGGAAAAGCCCGGCGGTGGCGAGCGGCGCGGGAGATCATTGACTGGTCTATCCCAGTCCAGTCCATCTTTGACCGCAAGAGGCCGCTCTCGCCGAACACCATCCGGCGCATCGAGGCGGGCTTACTAAAGTTCTGCGGTCTGCCTTTCGTTATTGGTCAACAAAGCTGCGCCACCCCCCGCTCAGTTGATCATCCCGTGCCGACCATCGCGGCGGCTGGGGCGATCTCGCTCGTCGAGCCGTTCATCGTCGCCGTCAACTATGGGGCGGACGATACCCGCACATACAGCCTGGAAAGGCCGTTCCCAACGGTGACCAGCGCGGATGTCTGGGGGCTGGCCGAGCCGTTCATAGTCGCCGTCAACCATGGTGCGGACGATATTCGCACATACAGCCTGGAAAAGCCGTTCCCCACGGTGACCAGCGTGGATGCTTGGGGGCTGGCCGAGCCGTTCATAGTCGAGTACTACGGCACTGGCGGCGATTGCTCAGTAGATGCTCCTCTGAGCACCCAAACCACCAAAGACCGCTTCGGGCTGGCGCAGCCGCTGGTGTTCGAGGCGGGCGGTCAGCAGTACCTGCTCGACATCCGCTTTCGGATGTTGCAGCCGCACGAGCTGGCCGCAGCGATGTCCTTCCCGACGGACTATCACTTCGCAGGCAACCGGGAAGAAAAAGTGAAGCAAATCGGCAACGCTGTACCGGTCTTGACCGCCGCGGCGCTGTGCGAGGCGCTGTTGAGCTAACCACCAAAATAAGGAGAAAAACAAAACATGACTACGACTCAGCCTTCCATGCTAACGTCTTCGGTGATTTCCTTCCCGGAACGAGGCCAGGACGGGCGCAGCAATTACCGAGGAAACACGTCCGGGAAGGTCATGGAGGCCTTCCTGAGGATGTTTCACCGCGACCCGCAGGGATTGTTCGTGGACCCGTGCGAAGGCGGCGGAACGTCCCGCGACGTGGCTGCCCGCCTCGGCATCCGTTACACGGGCTTCGACTTGAACAACGGCTTTGACCTTACTGCGCACGCTCGGTCGCGCCGGCAGCCCGCTCACGCTTCAGCAAATCTATGAGCAGGTGGAAGCGTCTGAACGAGCCAGAAATAACCCGCATTGGCGCGAGAAAGTTCGCCAGATCGTGCGGGCGCACCCGGGCGAGTTCCCTGGCCTAGCCCGCCAGGGCAGGCAAATGCCTAGAGCGCGGGCTGTATGCGCTGGCCGCCTAAATAAGGGAGAGGCTGACTGCCTCTCCCTGCTATTTCTGACAATGCGGCTTATTATATTGCGTACTTTCCGCTGTGTTGCTTGAAACCTTGCGGTATAATTCCGAACAACTGTTCTTGTGTTGACCAAGAAGCTACTAAAAGTCCTTGTTTTAATATAACAACTTTGTTATAATAGGAGTGCGCAGTGAATTGGCAAATCCTTTTCTACGAAGACCATCGCGGCAAAAGCCCTGTGCTGGACTTCATCAATGGCCTATCCGCGAAAGACCGTGCAAAGGTCAACAACGCATTGAAGTTATTGGAAGAATTTGGCACAAACCTCGGAATGCCGCATGCGCGCCGGATCGAAGGCCGGCTCTGGGAACTGCGTGCGGGAGATAATCGCCTGTTTTATTTCCTGTACCGGGATCGCAAATTCGTCATCCTGCACGGCTTCCGCAAGCAGAGTATGAAGACACCCGAGAAGGAAATTGCTACGGCGCTGCGCCGGATGAATGAACTGCTGGAGGAATAAAATGTCCCCTGTATCCAAGACTACTTTCAAAGATTGGCAGGCGGAACAACTCAAAGACCCTGCGTTTGTTGCCGCTGACCGTGAACTCGAACCCGGCTACCAGATTACCTGCCTGCGCATTCTGCGCGGCATGACTCAGGCGCAACTGGCCGAGATGGTTGGGACACGCCAACCATCCATAGCTCGCCTGGAGAATGGCAGCAGCGCGCCAAGTATCTCTTTTCTTCGCCGCATCGCAGATGCGCTGGATGCAAAGATTGAAATTCGGATTGCCCCAAGGGCATAACCCCCGGCGAAAGCCGGGGCTTTTTTTTTATTTAACAGGCTTGTAGGATTTCACAGTTTTTGAGACTGGCAGGGGAGAAACGGGCCTAATTTCAAAGTTTTTGAGACTGGTGTTTCACATATTTTGAGACTGGTTCGAAACTACTTCAGATATTTTGAGACTGGTTTTGACCCCACCGAATGCGTATTTCACAGTTTTTGAGACTGGATTAACGAAGAACAACGGCTGACTGGGAGTGTTTGCCCAGTTAGCCGTTGCACTTGTCTTATCCAGTCTCAAAATCTACGAAATATTCCGCCGCGTTGAGCCAGTCTCAAAAACTTTGTAATACCAGTCTCAAATTCTGTGAAATACAGTCTCGCGCTCTGTGAAATGAGTCTCAACAACTGTGAAAAATTACAAGGCTGATAGAGCGTCTTTTTGTATTGCGTACTTTACGCAATACAATAATCATTGTGTGGTATAACAGGGGCAGTTTCGCAATAAAACCACCCCTTTTCGGGCTGTTATCCCCCGAAATTTATGCAATACAATGCAAACCACGCCGCATAGGAGTCCGCTAATGCTGGATAATTTCGCCGAATATCTGCAATCCCAAGGCCGTGCGCCGGCCACCGTCAAAGGATACCGCGCCGACCTCGCAGCCTTCTCCCGCTGGTTCGAGCAGTCCAATGGCACATATGCCACAGGCGGCGAGGCTCTCGCGCCGCAGGGCGAAGCATTCGTTGGCGCGGTCACCCCAACCGACATCCGTGAATACAAGCAATTCCTGATGACCAATAAAAAGGCCAGCCCCGCCACCGTCAACCGCCACCTGGCCGCCATCCGCGCCTGGATTGCCTGGGCGCGTGCAAACGGCCTGACGGACTACAATCCCGCTAACGGCGTCAAAGACGTGGAGCAGCAAAAACTGGCCCCGCAGTGGCTGGACAAACGCCAGCAGGCCGCCCTGCTCAAAGAACTGGAACGTGATCTCGCCGCCGCCCGCACCGAGTCTGCAAATCGGCAGGCGGTCCGTGACCAAGCTATGGTCGTCCTATTCCTGAACACGGGGCTGCGCGTGAGCGAACTGTGCAGCCTGGAACTGGGCAGCATTACCATTTCTGAGCGCAAAGGCGAAATCCATGTGATGGGAAAGGGCGAGAAAGCCCGCATCATCCCGCTGAACAACGCTGCCCGATCCGTCCTGTCCGAGTGGCTCAATCTACGGCCCGAAGGCCGCAAGCAGGCGTTTGTCGGCAAAAAGGGCGAGCCGCTGACGCCCTCCGGCGTTCATCGCCGCCTGAGCGAACTTGGACGGCGCGCCGGCATAGATCTCTCTGCCCACACGCTGCGTCACACTTTCGCTAAGAACCTGGTGGACGCAGGTGTGACGTTGGAAAAGGTGGCCTCTCTGCTCGGTCACAGCAGCCTGGATACCACCCGCGTCTACACCACGCCAGGGAAAGCCGATTTGGAAAAGGCTGTCAGGGCGCTGGATGACTAATGGAAGAGCAGACTCGTGCTAAGTTCAATCGAAGCATCTGTGGCTTTTGTTCGGACTGCGGGGGCAGGCTGGCGCTTTTCCGGGATGGAAACCGTCGGCGCTTCGCGGTCTGCGTGCACTGCAACTTCGTCTGGGAATTGCCCGGTAACGCTGCCTTTGCGGATATAACTATCGCAGCGGATGTACCGCTGGAACAGTGTCTGTCCGCAGAATCCCCTATCCTGGAGTAGCTATGCCTTTTCAGCGCGAACGCTATCCTGCCAATTGGCCTGAAATCTCGCTCCAAATACGGGAGCGGGAAGGTTGGCGCTGCAAGTGGTGCGGCGCTGAAAATGGAAAACCACACCCCCTAACCAAGTCAAAAGTTGTCCTGACCGTTGCTCACCTGGGTGTGCCGAAGCCGGACGGCACACCCGGCGACACCGTTCGTGCCGCGAGAACCGGCGGCACGCCGGTGCGAGACGGCAAACACGATAAGACGGACGTGCGCGATGAGAATCTGGCGGCCCTGTGCCAGCGCTGCCACTTGAACTATGACCTCGACGAGCACATGCAGAACGCGGCGCGCAAGCGGCGCAAGAAGATCATCGCCGCTGGTCAGTTGGAGTTGGGGCTGCCGAGTAGGCCTTCGGTAAAAATGCTTTTCAAGTGCATCGATCCCGCTCGCAATATGTACCGCTGGTACAGCCTCAGCGTTCAGCCGACCCTGTTCGACAGCTGCGCGGTGATCTGCGCCTGGGGCAGGATTCGGACTTCATACCAGCGGATACGCATCCTGCCGGCGGATTCGGTCGAGGAAGCCGAGAAAATCTTTGGCTGACTGGCTGCAAAAAGACTGCGGCGCGGGTACAAAGCGGTTGGCTCTTGAACAACTGAGAGCGTTGGTGAACGTGCTTTCACCGAATCCCCCGCTTGGATGCCCCCGCCCCTTCGACCGAGTAGGCCTTCGGCAGGCTCAAGGCATGCTTTAGGCGCGGGGAGTAGTCAGGGCAGCGCATGGACAGCGTGCTGGTGGCGAGCAACATCCGTCAGATGGGGCGGCTGCAACTACTGGTGAAAGTGGTGCAACGCGTCCATCGGATGCTGAACTAGAGCGACCAGCAAGGCTATGCCGAAGCCTTTGCGCCATATCTCAAGGGGCACGCCGGGCAATACGTCTACCGGGTCAAGTGCGAAGAAACTGGCGGGCACTTGCAGCAGATTGGCGAGTTCATGCAGCGATTCCCTCTGTGATGAACTACGCCTTGGCTACGCCAGCGACGCGGTGTACCAGGTCTTGGAGCGCGTCTTCGGCGAGCACTTCCGGGTTGAGCAAACCGTCGTAGCGGCCAAAGCCAACGAAGAATTGAGCGCCAGCAGCCTGCAATCACCCGATGACCCGGAAGACACCTATCGGGAGAAGCGCGGCAAAAGCTACCAGGGCTACGTCGCCAACCTGAACGAAACCTGTGACCCTTAGAACCCGGTGTAGCTAATCACCAAAGTCCAAGCGGCTGCCAACAACACCGACGACAGCCAACTGCCGGCCTCAGCTCCGATGAAACAAAATCCTGCAGCATCACGGCCAGTTATCGCTGGATGCGCGCCGAACCGCCTTTGGCAAACGCCCGCACCTGCTCCACGGTCGCCATGGTGGTGTCACCGGGGAAGGTCGTCAGCAGCGCGCCGTGCGCCCAGCCCAGATTGACCGCCTCCTGCGGCTCTTCGCCTGTCAGGAGTCCGTAGAAGAAACCGGACGCGAACCCGTCTCCGCCGCCGACGCGGTCGTAGACATCCAGTTCGCAGGTCGGGGAGACGTGCGTCTGGCCGTCAATCCAAGCCACCGCGCCCCAACTGTGCCGATTCGTTGAATGGACCTCGCGCAGGGTGGTGGCGACGACCTTGATCTGGGGGAACTTGTTCACGACCTTGTCAATCATCCCGAAGAAGGCGCTCGGGTCGAGTTTGGATTTCGCCGTCGCTTCCGGCCCTGGGATGCCGAGTCCCATTTGCAAGTCCTCTTCATTGCCCACGAGGACATCCACGTTCTCCACGATGCGCCTGATGACGGACTGGGCGCGCTCACCACCGCCTCAGATGTTCCACAGTTTGGCGCGATAGTTCAGGTCAAATGAGACCGCCGCCCGCGCCGCCTTCATGCCTTCGATGATTAACTTACTCGTCGTTTCCGACAACGCCGCAAAGATGCCTCCACTATGGAACCATCGCACGCCGCCGGAGAAAATGGATTTCCAGTCGAAGTCGCCGGGCTTGAGTTGCGCGGCCGCCTCGTTCGAGCGGTTATAAAACACGACCGGGGCGCGCACGCCCTGTCCGCGGTCGCTGTAGACGGTTGCCATGTTGGGTCCGTTCACGCCGTTGTGCTTGAACTGCTTATAGAAGGGCCTGACACCCATCGCCCGCACCCGCTCGGCAATCAGGTCGCCGATGGGATAATCCACCATCGACGTGACAATCCCGGTGTTCATGCGGAAGCAGTCTTCCAGGTTGGCGGCGCAGTTGAACTCGCCGCCGCTGACATGGATCTGGCACTCGGTCGCCTTTCGGAAGGGGATAATTCCCGGATCGAGGCGGTGGACGAGCGCACCCAGGGAGACGAAGTCCAGCGCACCGTCCTGACGAATATTCAGACCGTATTTCATGATTGCTCTCCTTGCAATAAAACGTAATTGCCGTGGGTCGGATTGCCAATCCGACCTACTTTTGCCACTCCGTGTGAAAGGTGCCTTCACGGTCAATGCGCCGGTAAGTGTGCGCGCCGAAGTAATCGCGTTGCGCCTGCGTGAGATTGGCTGGCAGGTGCTCGCTGCGATAGGCGTCGAAGTAAGCCAGCGAGGCGCTCAACGCCAGCACGGGTATGCCCATCTCCACCGCCGCGCATACCACCGTACGCCAGGCTTCCTGGCGGCTCTCCACAGCGACACGGAAAGACTCATCCAGCAGCAGGTTAATCAGCGCCGGGTCGCGCTGGTACGCGAACATGATGTCGCTCAGCAGGCTGGCGCGGATGATGCATCCCGCCCGCCAGATTTTGGCAATCTCGCTCAGGTTCAGGTTGTATTGATATTCGTCGGATGCAATTTTGAGCAGTCACAATCCCTGGGCGTAAGAGGTAATCTTGCTGGCATACAGGGCCTGGCGCGCCGCGTCAATCAGGCGCTGTCGGTCGCCTTTGTATTCCGTCTTCGGGCCGCGGATGACGCGGCTGGCACTAACGCGGTGCAATATCAGGCTGGAGAGGATGCGGCTCTCCACCGCGGCGTTGATGGTCGGGATGGGCGCGCCCACATCCAATGCATTCTGGCTCGTCCACTTGCCCGTGCCTTTTTGCGCGGCTTCGTCCAAAATCATATCCACCAGCGGCAACCCTGTTTCATCATCGACGCGGCGCAAAATCTCGGCTGTGATCTTAATCAGGTATGATTTCAACTCACCCGTGTTCCACTCGGCGAAAATTTCCGCAATTTCAGCCACAGAGAGTCCCAAACCGCGACATAGCAGGTCATAGGTTTCAGCAATCAACTGCATATCGGCGTATTCGATACCGTTGTGCACCATTTTGACGTAATGCCCCGCGCCGCGCGGTCCCATGTATGCGACGCATGGTTCGCCATCCTCGGCTTTGGCGGCGATAGCGCGAAAAATGGGGGCGGTAGCCTCCCAGGCATCACGCTGTCCCCCCGGCATAATCGCTGGGCCCCAAAGTGCGCCCTCTTCTCCGCCCGAAACGCCTGTGCCGATGAAGTTGAAACCTTCCGCCTCGAGCGCCTTATTGCGGCGCTCAGTGTCCAGAAAAAACGAGTTGCCGCCATCCATCAAGATGTCTCCCTGCTCCAGGTGTGGCTTGAGGTGTGCGATGGCACTGTCCACCGGCGCACCGGCGGGAACCATCAAAAGGATGCGGCACGGCTTTTCCAGTGCGGTCATCAGTGCTGCGGGCGTGTTGACGCCGATAATGTTTTTCCCTGCGGCGGGGCCTTCCAGAAAGGCCTTGGTCTTGGCGGTGTCCAGGTCATACCCGGCCACCGGAAAACCATTTCGCTCCATGTTCAAGGCCAGGTTGTGGCCCATAACCCCCAGACCAACGATGCCAATTTTATATTTCATGATTTCTCTCCTGAAACTTGATTTTCACACCTTCCGAAGGTTTGAAAGCCTGCAGAAGGGTCATCTTTTACTTTACTCGGTACAAAATCTCGCCCGCTTTGGGTTGGGCTTTTCGATATCGTTTTCCATCACGCCGATTCGCGCAGGTGGGTACTATACGCCAGCACGCCGTGGCGATTCACTTTCAGCGTGGACGAAATCAAATCGTGCAGCGAGGCCAGCCACGGGGCGCGGTCGTCGTCGTTTAACGGGATTCCGCTCCCCATTTTGGCAACGTTTTGTGGCGGGTGAAAATCATCAGCGTCGCAAAAATCCCATCCCAATTTTGCCGCGATGGCTTTGCCGACGGTACTTTTTCCGCAGCCTGAAACGCCCATGATAATAGAAAATGCGGGAAAAGACATGCTGCTAAACTTTCCAGGGCCAGTTGACGCATGTGTCAATCTCCGGGAAAAGGACGTAATCGGCCTGACCTTTGAGTACAAAGGTGATAACCTCATGTGTCTTGAGTAACTCTTTTGCCAGCATAAGGGTCTGACCGCTGACACTGACATCATCCACCAGTAAAATGCGCTGGCGCGTGGAAGGTAAAATGCTCCCCGCCAACAAGACTGGCGCAGGGTGTTGCGGCGAATTGTCAGGGGCGCGATAGTTGATGTGCATCAGGTGGAGGGGACACTCCAACTGATGCGCCAACAGACTGGCCGGGACGATTCCACTTGTGGCAATGCCAACCACTCGTTCCACCGGCGGAAGGGTAATGCGCTTCAAGGCACGCGAGATGGTTTCAAAATCCAGGCTGAGTTTAGCGTTCATGGGGAAGGAGCCGGGTGAGCGCCAGGTTTAAGGCCAGCAAAATGAGCAGGCCGGGCAGGGCATTCACGAGCGCCTTGCTAAAAAATTCCCAGGGCGAGGCCGGAACCAGTGGAACAATGAACAGCAACAGCATTGAGACAAGTTTGCCAATCAATACTGCCAGTAGTGGAGCCGCAACCGGCAGACGCGGCCAGCGCTGTTTCAAGGCAATCAGGGTCAGGCTAAAAACGGTCAATTCCACGCTCAGAATAATAGCCACGTTGAAAGTGGGCATTCCGGTCAGGGCGTGGTTGATGAAAGGCATTAGCAAGCTGGCAAAGAGCGCCACGCCGGGCTGAAAGAACCAGGCTGCCAGCAAGGGCGCGTAAAAAATAGGGAGAAGGCGCGCGCCAACAGGCACGGCCCCACCGATGGGGATAAGATGCACCAGGAAGGGCAGCAGCCACATCAGTCCGAGGGTGATGAGGGCAGCAGGAATTTGCAGAATGCGGTTTTGGCGTAACACGGCAAGGGTTTTCATGGGATTTGCTCCTGGAAATATTTTTTTAGCGTTTCAACCGGTACAAAATCTCGCCCGCTTTGGGAACGTACAAAATGCCCTCGTCCTCGCGGTCTTTCCATTCGTCCACGTTGATGCTGGCCGGGTCATGGTGATGCCAGCCGAGCCAACTACGCATTTCGTAATGGTCGAAACCGATCTCGCCTTTGGCTTCTTCGAAAATCGTTTCGATTGGCCAACACATGCCGTTGAGGCGAACGAACTCGCTCAAGGGTGTGGTGGTCAGGGCATTGCTGAAGTAGAACTTGATCTCGGTCAGATCATCGAGGTTGCGGCGGATGATCAGCCAGACTTGAGGGCCGGGCAGATTATTTCGCGACTCAATGATGCGCAGGAAGGCAAAGTCACAGATGATGGGACCTTTACTGCCTTCTTTGATGGTAGCTGTAGTCCAGCCATCTTTTGGGATTGTTGTCACCAACTCCTGGACATTGATTGGGCGATCTGCCGGGTTGCGCAAACGCAGGCGGGTCGGGCGGCGACCCCGTCCTTTCCACTCCGGGACATGTACTTCTGGGCAATAGCGCCAAATCAGGGTCGTGCATTTGATCTCGGTGAAGTACCATTTGTTCAGTTCGGCCACACCGTCCCGGAAAGCAGGCGAATCACCGTACAGTTCATCCGCAGCTACCCATTGGAAGGGCAAACTGCCCCGTTGGAAAGCGCGGCGCAGCAGTTCCAGCCCAATCTCAGGCTTGGTCTGTGGTATCGGATCTGCGGGTACGCCACAGGCTTCGCATTTGGCCGTGTGTTCATCATCAAACCATGCTTCCGGCATGAACAGTTGCCCTTCAATCAAGCTATACCACTTGCGACTGGCATAGCCCAGGTACACCCCAACCTGGCTGTTGGCAACCTTCCCGACCGAGCCGCAGTATTGCACAGCTACTCCAACCGAGTCGTCACCTTGTTTGACCATCCCCGATTCATCGATCAGGGCAACTCCGTCCGCTTCTCCCAACGTTTCGGCTACCAGTCTTTGATGGATCTCAATCACAGGCTCCGCTTTCCACGGGCTCTGACCGATGAAAGGCTGCAAGCTGCGCACCTTCTCGCCCAACTCATGTGCTATCCGTTCGATGTTCTTGCGCGACGCATCACCCAGCAAGCCACGCAGATAGACTTTGCTCCATTTCAACTGTTCTACTCGCTGAAAGGCTGGCTCAAACAAGTCGATGTAGTGCGTCATTTCGTCCAAAAACTGCTCAATATCTTGCTCGGTCAAATTGCATTCTGGCGCAGGGCAAGTTTCGGTTACAATTTCCGTAGGCATGGTTTTCTTCATCTCCTTCCCACTTGGCCGTGGTCGGAGAAAGATACCATGCCTTTCTTTTTCAGGCTACCCAGCCTGTCTTTCGTCAACCTTGCGCTGTAATACTAGCCACCGGCGATCAACTGGCGAGCAACCCGGGTTGCGCTGGAAGCATCGGCAGCAAAACCATCGGCGCCGATCTTGTTGGCATAATCCTGAGTGACTGGCGCCCCTCCGATGAAAACCTTAACCTGATCATGTAACCCAGCAGCTTTGAGAGCCTTCACGGTATTTTCCATATTGCCCATCGTGGTCGTGAGCAGAGCAGACAAACCGATCAACTGAGCGCCATTCTGGGCTGCTTTGACAAAGGCTTCAGGAGGTACATCCACACCCAGGTCGGTTACCTCAAAACCAGCTCCCTCGAGCATCATTGCCACCAGGTTCTTGCCAATATCATGCAAGTCACCCTTGACAGTGCCAATCGCGACTTTGCCCGCAGCTTTGACATCGTCCTTCAAGAGAAATGGTTTCAGGTAGTTCAAACCGGCTTGCATGGCGCGGGCGGCGATCAGCATTTCGGGAATGTACAGCTCGCCTTTTTCGAAACGTTGGCCGACCTCATCCATGGCTGCGACGAGAGCTTTGTTGAGGATTTCCTCTGCGCCGATCCCGGCAGCGACCGCTGCCTTTACTCCGGCTTCAACATCCGAGGCTTGTCCATCGACTACGTTCTGATAGATTTCTTTTAGTTCCATAGCATTTCCTTATCAAACTGATTTAGATGAACGACGCCGGTCAAAGCTGACCGAGGGTTGGTTTTGTTTACCCTACATTCCAGGATTTAGCCTCGTCCCTCAACGGCAACACGATTTTGGAGACGCATAGCCTTTTCCTTTTCAATTTTGTTCTAGACTCAGGCTCATCAGGGATTCGTTGAAAATTCGTAATTACCCAGACCTGCCTGTGTACTCGAAAACTTCTCCCGGTCTTAAAGCTAATGGCTTCACCATATGGGTTGGGCCTGAATTTCGGCTCTCGAGGATCTTGATAAATTTATCTATGTCTTCATGCCCGTCGGGAGATAAATAATGGCAGATGATGGCATACTCCACACCCAGCCAGAGCGCCGCAAGCGCGCCCTCATCGCCGTTCATCTCGTTGCCGATATGATCTTGCAAACCGAACTTTTGTAAGAATTCAATTTCGAGTTCACACGCAGTAATCAGGCCAATATTGGGCTTATACAGTTCGCCAATCAGCTTCAGATCGCTGAAGATGGCGCTATCGCCAGAGTGATAGATCCGCACGCCTGGGTCAGGATATAGGATGAAACCCAATGGCTGCCCGGATAGATACTCGCCATTCGGCGCCTTGCGGAAGGAAGTGTGGTGGCATTCAACCGCTCTCACACGAATGCCGCGCGGGTTCGACTGCCCGCCCCAGGACAGGGTGCGCATCAACGCCGGATCTGCCCCCTGTTGGACGAGAAAGACTGCCACTTCTGGCCCGCAAACTACGGGGCATTGGAATTTCTTTGAGATGGCGGCGGCGTCTCCCAGATGGTCGGAGGCCAGGTGTGTGACCAGCACCAGGTCGATGCGCTGCAGGTCATCCACATGCACCGGGCAGGCCGGGTTATCACTCAAGCATGGGTCAATCAGGATCACCTGCCCCTGGGAGTTGGTGATCTCAAAGGTGGCGATGCCGAGAAAGCGAATTTGCGTGGTCATCATCAGTCTCCATGGATAGTAGAATTGGTGCCGGCCAATTAATAGGTGTCATCCAGCCGTCCGGAGGAATGCTCCGGGGCCAGGCGGACGTAGTCCTTGGCCTGCTGCAACAAAACAGCCGGGTTTTGCCAGCTGCCCAGACGTGCAACCGCTTGAATGTGCTGCATGGCAGACAGGCTGGCGGTCGGGTCGCCTGCCACCAGCAGCAGATCGGCCTGTTTCCCGGGTTGGATGCTGCCAATCTCTGCTTCCAGGCCGAGCGCCTGCGCTCCGCCCCAGGTGGCAGCTTGCAGGAGCGCTGTTTCGGAAAAGCCGCAGGCCCACAACGCCAGCAGCTCATCTTGAAAACTGAAACCCGGCATCAGGTGCAGCAGCGGCGCATCTGTGCCGATCAATATGCGGGCCCCGCGCTGCGCCAGTTGAGCGGTGAAAATGGCCATCCCGGCTGCCTGTTGGCAGCGCGCGGCGCGCGTTGGCGGGGGCATGCCTTTGGGGTAGCTGCGCTTTGCCAGGTTATGCGGCATATATTGCTCCCAGAACCTGGCCAGGGCGGAAGGAAGGTACTTCCGCTGGGGATGCTCCATCAGGCGCGGATCGGCCGCCAGCGCCATGCGTTCCCACATCAGCCGCGTGATCGCCAGCCAGACCCCGCGTTCTATAAACACATCAATCAAGCGGTTGGCGCGTTCCAGATCCATATCTGCCCACAGCTTCATCCAGATCCAATCAGGACTGGCCTGGTTCCGCTCCCACCACAGGGCCTCGCTCGCCCCGCTGAGATGTTCAATCTCATTCACTCCGGCCTCAGCAGCCTGCCGGGCATCCACGTACCGACCCAGATGCGAAACGACGAATTTTCCCCGGCGGTGTGCTTGGTCGATAATGGCCTTGTAACAGGGCAAATCGAGCATGACATAGGTCTTGATCTGGTCTACCCCGGCATCAATCAGTCGATCAACAGCGGCGCGTGCATCTTGCGGGGTGTTTACCCGCAGGGTTATTGGCTCCCAGGTGCTGCCGGGCCGGTCGATCACCGGTCCAGTGCAGACCAGGCGAGGGGCAGACGCAGAAACATTCCAGCGCGCCCGGCGGTTGAGAACTGCGTTCAATTCGCTGCCGGTATCGCGTACCGCCGTCACCCCATGCGCCAGGAAGAGCGGCGCATGCCAATCTTCACTGTGCACATGCACGTCCACCAGCCCGGGAAGCAGCGTTTGGCCGCTAATATCCACTTGCGGGGTATCCTGCTCCAGCTCAGCCTGGGGACAGATCGCCCGGATCACTGCGTCTTCAATGACAACCGCCTGGCCGGCGAGCGCTCTGCCGGTTAGAGAATCGAAGACCAAGCCGTTGACCAGGGCATAGGCTTGAAGTGGGTTGGAAAACTGGGTAAGTGATGAAATGATCGACATGATTGGGTTGTCTCCTACAAATTGATCGGATAATGTCCCTGGTGCAACACAGTATCAAGCATCGCCCGGTAGTTTTCAATGCGGGCCCAGGCCGGCACCGAATTCCCGGAGCCTAGGCAATAGCCTCCACCTGGTGCAATGGTGCGCAGGCGCTGGCGGGTCAGCTCAGCGACCTGATCAGGCGTACCTTCAGCAAGCAATTCGTTGGAGATATTACCCACCAGGCATAAACGGCGGCCAAGACGGGCTTTGGCCTCATCAATATCCATGCAGGTCGGATCGATGGGATGCAGGGCATCTACACCCAGAGCGATCATGTCTTCCGCCAAATTCCAGATGACGCCATCAGTGTGATAGAACAGGTACTTCCCGTGTGAGTGACACAGGGACGAAAGCTCTTCATAGTAGGGGAAAATAAATTTGCGGAAATCCGGCAGGCGCAGCATCGGGCCGCTGCTAAAAGCCAGGTCATCGACCGCCCAGATGGCCGCAACGTTGGGGTAGCTGGCAACTTGGCGCACTCCTTCCAGCTGAATTTTAGCAACCTGTTCGATCACCCGGGCGGTGAACTCAGGCTTGAGTTTCAAGCTCACGCAAAAGTTTTCAAAGCCCATCAGCATCCAACTCATGGTGAATATCTTCCCAGATGCGGCGATGATTTTCATTTTGTCTGGCAGGTAAGCCTGGGCAGCTTCAAATTTCGATAAGTCTAACCGGGCTGCCAGCTCCCATGGAAAAGTTTCGAAATCTTTTTCTGAGAAAATGCGCGGCTTTTTCCACAGATTCCATGCTTCTTCATCGGTGTCTTCACGGGCCAATGTCTGTGACATGACTTTGGAAATCTGCGAATCCCGCGTGACTCCACCAGGGCGCATCATGCCTACGGTGAACAGCGAGTAGTCATAGCCTGCCTGTGTCCAGAACTCTACTTGGCTGGCGACATCATCGTCCGTCAATGGACGGCCCAGGAACTGGCTCATGATTGCGTAATCGACAGCCACTTCAGCCAACGGGACGCGGTCCGGCTCTGCGTGGTTGAGTGTTACTTCAAGCCGAGCGAAATCTGGGCTATTTGATTCCATGGATTCTCCTTTTCAGCTCATCCCAAACGATGAAGGAACATGCGAGGGCGATCAGGCCGGGTTGGGCGCTTTAGCCCACATCCGGATCGTGATCAAGCCAAAAACAAGCAGGAAAGCGCACCACCCGGCGAGCAGGGCCATGGGGAAACTCCATTGTTGTTGAACCAGGTACGCCACAGCCATCATCGTGCTCATCGAAACCATAACCACCGGGATCTGCCGGCCGATGGTCCATAAACAATAGCGAGACTCATAAACTGCAATCACGCCAACCATTGGAAAAACCGTGGCGAACCCCTGGAGAATATTTCTGACCAGGATCAAGATTAACACCACCCCGGCGATGATCGGCAGCTTGATCCATACAGGTAGTTGGGTACGGTATTCCGGTTCTGTTCGGTCCGGAAGTTTGATGCTCAAATAGGCGCCCAGTAAAAAAACAAAAACCCAGGTTACCCAGAAGGCTGCGTCCGTTTTTGGCAAGAGCTGGGCAGCTACAAAACCTAACATGCAATAACCAAGGGCCGACAAGATGATGGCCGGAATGATTGGAATGCGGAGTTTCTGGTACAGCAACCTGACCGCGTGGGTAAACAGGAGTAAAAAGAATAAGCCCATGACGTTGGTGGCGTCGAGCGGACGGCCGGCTGCCAGGGCCATCAATGTAAAGGGAACCGGCAGCGAAATAATAAAAGCTTTCCAGCGCGGCTGCTGTAGGCAGGCAAGAATGGTCGCCTGTACGGAGACCACGATAACCAACATCACGTCCCAGGGGTTGATGTGAACATAGGGAGATAGCAAGCAAACCATCCTGTTCGCTGGAGCTGTTGGTGCGGTAGCCCTTGAGCGATTAGTCAAGAATCTTAATCTACTAATTGTTGGAGCAATGCCACGGTCTGGTGAACAACGGTTTGTTCGGTGGATGGGTGTAACGCGACCGGCAAGAAGTACCCCTGAAACATCAGATCTGGCACGGCATAGCTGGCGTCAAGTTTCCAACCCCCTGGGGGGTAATCCTCGGCACGCGGTAAATAGGCTATCATTCCGTTGGTAAACCCGAGCACAAAGGTATCTTTGAAAGGCGATTGCGCCCTGATCGTCAGGCCCGTCTCGAAAAACACCTCGGCGTTTATCCCAACGATGACAATATCGTTCACGCGTAGCCCCTGGACATACAACTCACAGGTTGGAAGTCCGTGCTTGACGGCATCCACCAATCCGCGCGCCCACTGCTCGTACTTTTCGGCAACGCGAATTTCCCACTCCTGCGCATCGCGCTGCCGGCGCTCTTCAAGCGCCTGTCGCCAGCGAGTGTGAATCGCTTCCGCTTCCTCCAAGGTCGGCAATTCTATAAATTCCAAAGGGACGATCTGATCTATTGCACCCAGGTGGGTGCAGGCATCGCCATCAACCGGTTCCCAGGGCGTGAACAGAATGTTGGGCACATTTCCCAATGGCCGGCGCGACCCGGGCCGCAGGTTGGTGTGGATGTTGGCGGCGACCTTGAGCGCCTCGCCACCCAGCGTCATGCCAACGCGATTCTCGGTGTCGCGGCAGTCCACCTCATAGCCAATACCGACCGCTGGATTGATGTTACCGCCGCAGCCTTGCAGGAATATCGCCAGCCCACCGAGATTTTTTTCAATGACTTCACGGGCAGGTCCAGGAAAATCGGTCGAAGCGATCAGGGAACGAGGGCCTACTGTGACCGGATGGCACGAATAACGAAAGATCGTAGCAATGGGCCGCCCATCCAGATCATCCACGCGGATGACGCCCACCGTTGAATCAATGGGGTGACCGGGCACTTCGCCGAGTACATCGCGCCCGTCGCGGAACTCACGACGATAAACACCGATGTTACATTCGCCCCAGCCGGCGCCGATCCGGGCAGGTTGGAGATTCTGATTTGCTTCACTCGCTGCTTCAATGAGCCAGCGCGCCAAATCGCGTTTGTAACGTCCCTTGAGAGCGATTTGTTCTGGTGTGTCGGGCATAAACTGAGGCAGGGCAGGAGAGCCGTGGTTGTGGCTCAGGTTAAGCAGCACATGCGAGCTGGGGATATCCAACGCCTGCGCCACTCCCGCTCGCAACTCTGCCGCTTCCCCGGGTGTCATGATAATCAAATCGGTTCCGATGATAACCACTCTGGCATCCCCGTTGCTCAAAACCAGTGCGGTGGCGGTCAGGTCTCTCTCGATAGCCTGGATGGGATCGCCAAAAAGGCGCAGTCCCGCTTTCCTGGTGCCAAGCATTGGATTAATAATCCGTCTCGCCGCACCGGCATAAAGTGTCCTGGACATTATGTACTTCTCTCCTGAAGGTTTGACCGAAGTAATTATTGGTAACTGTATTGATCTGTGGACAACTTGTTAATCAGATCCATCGTCCCGTCAATCGCCCGCTGCTCGGAATCGGGATGAAGGGCAACGGGGTGCGGATGAACTTGAAAGATCAGATCGGGTACGGCGTAGGGCTCTTCCAGCTTCCACCCGCCGGGGGGATAGTCCTGAGCGCGCGGAAGATAACCGACTGTGCCGTTGGAATAACCTAGCACAAAGGTGTTCTGAAAGGGTGATTGCGCCCTGGTGGTCAAACCCGTCTCGAAAAACACCTCGGCGTTTATCCCGACGATGACGATATCGTTCACTCGCAACCCTTGGACATACAAATCACAGGTTGGATGTCTTTGCTTGATGGCATCCACCAGTACCCGCGCCCACTGCTCGTACTTTTCGGCGACACGAATTTCCCACTCCTGCGCCTCGTGCTGCCGGCGCTCTTCAAGCGTCTGACGCCAGCGTGTGTGAATCGTTTCCGCTTGCTCCAACGGTGGTAGCTCGATGTATTCCAATGGGACGGCCACCTCCACCGCGCCCAGATAAGTGCAGGTATCACCCTGGACCGGCTCCCAGGGGGTGAACAGGATGTTGGGCACATTGCCCAGCGGCCGGCGTGCCCCGGCCCGCAAGTTGGTGCGGATGCTGGTGGCAACCTTGAGCGCCTCGCCGCCCAGCGTCATGCCGGCGCGATCCTTGGTGTCGCGGCAGTTCACCTCATACCCCATGCCCATCGCCGGATTGATATTGCCGCCGCAGCCTTGCAGGAATATCGCCAGCCCACCCAGGCTTTTTTCGAGCACCTGGCGCGCTGCGCCGGGATAGTCTGATGAAGCCACCATAGAGCGCGGCCCCATAGTCACCGGGTGACACGAATAACGAAAGAGGACGGCGATCGGATTGCCATCCAGGTCATCCACTCGGATGACGCCTACCGATGGATCAATGGGATGACCGGGCACTTCGCCGAGAACATCACGACCGTCGCGAAACTCCCGGCGATAAACGCCGATATGGCATTCGCCCCAACCGGCGCCGATACGGGCGCGTTGGAGTTTCTGATCCGCCTCAACCGCCGCTTCTACCAGCCAGGAAACCAACGAGCGGCGGTAGCGTTCTTTTAGGGCCATCTGTTCTGGTGAATCTGGCATGTACTCGGGCATGGCGGCGCCGCTATGGGTGTGGCTTGTATTGAGCAGGACATGAGTGGGGGGAATGCCCAGGGCCTGCGAGATCGGGGCGCGCATGTCTTCCGCCGGGCGTTGTCCGGACATGGACAGGTCAATACCAACCAGCGAGAGATCGATGCCGATGATAACGAACTTGGTAATCTCATTAGCCAGAACGAGCGCGGTGGCCGTGAGATCGGACTCAATCGCCTGGATTGGGTTGCCAAACAGGCGGAATCCGGGTGAGCGTGTACCGAGCGGCGGATTGATGATCCGGCGGGCAGCACCTGCATACAGTGTCTCAGACATTCCTTCCTCCGAAAATTGCCCCTTTAGATTACATGTTCTTCGACGCGTTGGGCAATCCAGCGCACACGCTCTACATCGTTGTCGCTCATTACTGCGTCGCCGATACCCAGGATGATTGGACGATCCCCAATTAGGGCCAGGATCTGCTCGATGCGGCTTTGGAACTCTGCCTCCGGTAAGCGCTGCTCCAAATAATAGGATGGAATCCCGCCCCAGATCAGTGGTCCCTTCTCCCAGGCAACCCAGGCTTCTTCAAAAGTGCATTGCGTAATCGGCCAGGGGGTAAACGACTCACAGATATCCAGGCCGCTTTCAGGTAGCAGCTTCACCAGACTTTTAAGGTCTCCATCCGTATGGCTGGCCATCTTTTTGCCCTGACTGTGCAGGATCTGTGCATACTGTTGGGAATAAGGCAACCAATACTTGCGGAACAGGCGTGGGTTAGTCATGCTGCCTTCTAGGTTATCTGGAAATTCCACAAATGGGACCGGCAGCCCGGCTAATTCCTTGAGCACTTCGCGCACCTGCTGATCAAGCACGTATAGCAGGCGTTCCACCGGCTTAAGATTATCATGCAGGGAAAAAAACAGCTCCACCTCGCCAATCGCGTCAATCAACAGGGTCTGGAACGGCATGCGCATGATCATCGGCACCAGGTAGCCGAAGCCGTCTAACTCCATTTCGCGCTGCAGGAAGGGCTGAAAGCGCGGCCTGATCTCCATATGCTCGATGAGGTATTCATAGGCCCGGTAATCATCGTCTGTGCGGACCGGCCGGGTGACAATGTTAGGGCGCGTCGTACCAGAAATAACACTTTCGATGAGCATCCCATGTTGTAAAACTAGCTTTCCCACCGGTGTAATCAGCTCCGTGGTCGTAACACCCGCCCTGTCGGTGGGGATTATGCCCCATAGTGTGGGAAAATTGGTAATTTCGGGCTCATATTCGTGGAATATCTCCTCGCCTTCAAAATGCTGGATCATCTCGACCGTGCAGAATTTGAAGGCCACCGGCCACATCCAGTCTTCCATGCCAAAGCCGATCTCCTGGTGGATCTGGGCCAGCTCCTTTCCGGCGAATTGCGCCGGGATCCGGCCCTGGTAAGATAGCCCCTTGTACCAGAAATCCATCCGGTCGATAAACGGCAGGCGATCCGGCTTGCGCCCTTCTAATACAGCCAGCACGCGCTGGCGGATGGACCATTTGTTTTCCATTTTTTTTCTCCTATCTGGTTAGAGAACTAAGCAATATCGCGCTCCAGGACGCCCAAGTCGCGGAGCAGGTGTTCCTCGATGGCGATCATCGGGTGGGACATATTCTCCTGGTGAACTCGCTTCCAAACGTGGCCGCCGGTAAGCTGTTCCAGCGCCCATTCTTTAGCGAAAGAACCATCCTTGATATGGGCGATGATTCGGCGAAGGCGTTTCCGTTCGTTTTCTTCGTCAGATGGGGGTAACCGTCCGGTGACTTCTTGTCCGTACTGGCTGGTCTGGGAGTGGAGCTTTAACTGATGAAAAAGGCCCTGGGTCATATACACTCGACAGAGTTCCATTTCTTCACCCGAAGCCCACAGCTCCAGTAAAGCTGCTTCCGGGCTAACGCCGGCCTCCACCAGGGTTTCATAGCAGCGGCGCAAAACGTAAATATAGCTAAAATGTTCGTGAAACAAATCGCATACCGTCTCCTCTTCGGCGGTCGATTCGATGGCTGCCATTTTCAGGGTGCCGATCCCCTTGCATATCGCTAACATGATTTCTCTGGCTGTCCCGGTAGCGTCCTGGTGAACCGCTACCATGCTGGAAAATCCCTTGCCGTTCAAGTAGCCATTGCGCACACCGGTGCCGATCATGCGCGGGGCGATCATGAGCATATCCACATCCGGAGGATATTTCAAAAAACCGTAATACAGGTTGTAGCCGCTGGAAACTACGACCACCTGACCGGACTTTAGCTGGGGACGAACCTCTTCCGCAAACAACTGCGGCATAATCTCATCCGGGACAAGTAAGAGATGGATATCCGCCCGCCTGACCGCCTCAGCCACATCGTAAACTTCAAAGCCAAGCGCCCTGGCTTCATCGTAACTGACATCACGTTTGGTGCCGATGACGATGCTCAGGCCGCTATCGCGCAAATTCTGCGCCTGCGCCTCTCCCTGGTTGCCAAACCCGATGATGCTGATGGTCTTATCCTCAAGGAGGGACAGGTTGCCATCTTGCTCAAAATACATCTTAGCCATGGAAAAGCCCTCCAAAAATGATTATGCAACGAATGGTTTGAAAACTCTTTTCAATCGCTATGAAACACTTCATCTAAATATAGGGTTGTCCCCTCTCGAATGCCCGGCCCGAGATCGAACAACCCTGCCATGTGAACCTGCCAGCGTTGATTATCCGGATCATTCGCCAACAGGCGCATGGCGCTGTGTAGATCTTCAACCTCAAAATAAGAAAACAGCACCCGACCGATCAGAAAAATGCTGTAGTTGCGAATGTGGGCGCGCTCGATGCCCAACAAGATTTCCGCCCAAATTTTCCGGTGTTCTTCCTGATACACTTGCTCCATGCCGGCTTTTAATGGCATCAACATGCCAACCCGCTGGACAGCAGCCAGCGGGCCAGTATATCCATCCGTATGAAAGACTTCGACCGGATAAATTGTTGAACCATCCTGGATGCCCGACCCCACTTCGAAGAAATCCCGCATATGCGCCTGCCAGCGTTGGTTATCCGGGTCTTCAACCGCCATACCGACTGCCCGTTCAAGGTTATCTACTTCAAAGTAAGAATACAACTGTTGCCCGTGCATGAAGATGCTGTAGTTGTGGAAACCAAACCGGCTGATCCCGGCCTTCACCTCGGGCCAGATGTTGCGATGTTCCTCACGATAGCGCTCTTCCAGGCCGGGTTTTAGGACCATAAATGTTGCGATACGCTCCATTGCGTTCATCTCCTAGGGTAGAACCCAGGCAAGTTTACCTTGATTGTCGCTGGGCTGTTTCCATCAATGTTTTCAAGACTGTCGATCACGCGCAGGCAGGCCTCCGCCACCTGGGCCGGAGAGCCATTCAGCAGCTAGGGGTTGTTGATATTGCCCATCAACGTCATGCGCCCGGCGGCCGCGACGAGCGCATCATCCAGCCGTACCTGCGATTCGAAGTGGTAACCGTCGAAACCGGCCTGTGTGGAATCATGCAACCGGTCGGTGGTGTTTCCCGCAGCAGTGCAGCACCGTTTGGCCGCCGATGGCAGCGGTGATCTCCTGGTGCAGGGGCAGCAGGTAGCCACGGTAAGCACGTGGCGAAACGATCCCACCGGTGGCATGATCGGCTACACAGATGATATCAGCTCCGGCCTGCAGTTGCATGCGCGCAAAGGCAATCGAGACTTCCTTCAATGTCTGGAGCGATAGCCTCACCCTTTCTGGCGCGTCAATTGTGCTGATTAGGAATTCCTGCATACCTATCATATGGTAAGAAAGCGACCACGGTCCCATCACTTTGCCCACGATAGTCACCCGGTCGCCCAGTTCCTGTCGGAGGATACGCAGTGCTTGCAGCACCACCTGGATCGAAGATGCATCCTGCCAATCAATTGGCAGGACAAATTCCTCCCGGCCGGCGAACGGGTTCGAGCGCACTCCCGGCATCATGCTGGGATCTCCCCAATCCACCTGGCAGCCCAGCGCGGCTACCTCCTGCACCACACTGAATACCGGCATCACGGTATCATAATCCAGCACGCTGTGCCCGGCAGCTGCCAGGCGCGCCATGGCCTCGGCGTCGAGGTGCGCGGCGGGAAAATAGACTGCACATGCCTGCATCAGCTCGATGCAGGCAATCGAGACCACGTTGCCCACGGGGACCTGCTCGACGCGTCCCCCCAGCAGCGCGGTCAGGAAACGGCGTTTTGGCGAGCGCTTGGGAAGCATAGGCGTCATTAACGGTAGCCGCCGCCTCTGCGCAAACCGTCCAGTGTAACAGCGACGATCAAAATAAAACCGCGCGCGACCAGTTGCCAATAGATCGGAACTCCTGAAAGAATCAGGCCATTGTTGATCACGCCAATGATCAACACGCCCAGGAAGGTGCCGAACAGGCTGCCGCGCCCGCCGGAGAGCGAGATCCCACCCAGGATGACAGCGGCGATGATATCCAACTCAGCGCCACTTAGGGCGATGGGCAAGGCGGTACCAGACTGTGACATCAGGATCAGGCCGGCCAGGCCCGCAAATATGGCTGTCACAATATAGGTGCTATAGCGCAGAAAGTCCACCTTAATGCCGGCATTCCGACAAGCCTGAGAATTGCCACCAATCGCATACAAATAGTTGCCGGTCACGGAGTAGCGCATGATCAGGTAGCTCAGAATAATCAAAAGCAAGAAAAAGATTAGAGAGACCGGAATGCCAAACAGAAAACCGCGGCCCAGGGAGCTCCACGTATTGACACCAATGACGATGTTAGCGCCGCCGCTGATTACAAAGGCCAGTCCGCGAAAGAAGAGCAGCGTGCCTAAAGTGGCAATGATCGGATTGATGTGCAGGCGGACAACGATCGTCCCATTAATCGCCCCCAACACAGCCGCCCCCAGCAGCCCTACCAGGGCTGCTGTTGTCCCATCCACATGGTTGTTGATTAGCGTGGCAGCGATCATCCCCGCTGCTGCCGCTACCGCGGCGATGGACAAGTCCAGCCCTCCTGTGATCATCACGATCGTCAGGCCAATGGCGATAATGCCGCGGATCGAGATCGCCTGCCCTATGTTCAAGAAGTTTTTGTGGGTCAGGAAATATGGCGAAGCCAGCGTAAAAGTGATCGCTAAGATCAGCAGGGTTGCCAGGAGGCCCAGGATCGTCCAGCTGCCTTGACGCTTGATTAATACCATTTTCATTGAAGCTTCTCCTCCTGACGGATTTCACCTTTGACCGCCCCAGTGATCCAACCGATGATTTCATGTTGAGTCGTCTGGCTGGATTTTGTATAGCCCACCAGCCGGCCCTGGCGCAGCACGGCAATGCGGTCAGTATCGCTGATGATCTCGCTCAGGTCATGGGTAATCAGAATAATCGCCACGCCGTGTGAGCGCAAATCCTTCATTAATAGACGTACTTTTTGGGTTTGCTCCACACCCAGGGACGCCCAGGGTTCATCCAAAAGCAGCAGTTGGCTGCTCTGGGCAATGGAGCGAGCGACCGCTACAGCCTGACGCTGGCCGCCTGAAAGCACCTCCACATCCACCGCAACGGAGGGCAGCTGAATGCGCAGGCGCTCCAGGATCACCTGCGCATCTTTCTCCATCTTGCGCTGGTCGAGGATCCAACCCCACCTGCGCGGCTCACGCCCCAAGAAGATATTATGGGCTACAGGGCGTGTGTTCACCAGGGAGAGGTCCTGGTAGACCGTGGCGATGCCAATCCGTTGAGCAGCCGAGGGAGTGTTGAGGTCAACCCGCCGGCCGTCAAACTCGAATTGGCCCTGGTCCGCGCTGTAAACGCCCGACAAGATCTTGATCA
>JBDRTP010000493.1:0-11476 GCA_043823965.1 Chloroflexota bacterium | reverse complement strand
TTCACGCATGGCCCGTATGGTAGCAACGCCAGCCGCGCAGGCCACAGCGTTGCCGCCGTACGTCCCGCCGTGCGAGCCGGGTGTCCACTTTTTCATCAAGTCGAGGCGGCTGAACACGCCCGAAAGCGGCAGGCCGGAAGCGATGGCTTTGGCGACGGTCATGATGTCGGGTACAACGCCGAAGTGTTCCTGGGCGAACCACTTGCCGGTGCGACCGAAGCCGGATTGGACTTCGTCGAAGATGAGCAGGATGCCATGCTTATCGCAGGTTTCACGCAATCCTTTCAGGAACGATACCGGAGGCACCACATAGCCACCCTCACCGAGGACAGGTTCGATCAAGATCGCGGCAGTCTCAGATGGCGCGGTCTGCGAGGCAAGCAGGAATTCCAGTTCGTTCAAACACCACTGGCTGGTGGTCTCCTCGTCCCAGCCGTAGCGGAAGGCGTACGGGAACGGGGCAACGAAGAAGCCGGCCGGAAGCGGCTGGTACCCGGCGCGGTAGATGGTCTTGGAGGTGGTCATCGCCATCGTGCCGGAGGTCCGCCCGTGGAAGCTGCCCTGGAAAACAATGATATTTGGCTTGCCGGTGGCGGCGCGCGCCAGTTTGACCGCGCCCTCGACGGCCTCGGCGCCGGAGTTGCTGAAGAAGAAGCCGTCAATCGAGGGATGGACAATCGTCCTCAGCTCCTGCACCAGTTCGAGTACCGGCTTATGGATGACGATATTGATCTGGGCATGCAGGAAGGAGCCTGCCTGCTCGCGGATGGCTGCGACCACTTTCGGATGGCAATGGCCGGTATTGGTCACACCGATGCCACAGGTGAAATCCAGGTAGGCGCTGCCATCCTGATCGTAGACGTAACAGCCCTCGGCGCGTTCGGAGATGATGGGCGTGTAGTGCGTCCAGACGGGGGAAAGATGGGGGAAGTTTTCAGAGTAGAGTGTCATAGGATTTATGGGGAAGAGATTGGTGGATAGGGATTTTCGACCAGCGCCGCCAGCACGTCCAATATTCGCTGCTGCAATGACGGCTGGCGGCGAGTTCTTTGTTTGAATGCACGGCGAAAACTGGTATCCCAAACCAGGCGTCTCATGGCTCGCTCAACAAGTCGCGCTGCAAATCCTCGATGGTTCCGTAATGAGCGCGTCCCTCCCTGAATGCCTGGAGCGTGTCGCGGGCATTGCGCGCAATTTCCACTCGGCGCAGTTCGGTCAGCCGCTGTTGAACAATCTCGATCAGGCTGGCCTGGTCTTCGGCGGGTAATCGCTCAATCACCTCGAGTGCCTGTTGAAACGGGCTGGTCATAACAGACGCTTTCATAGCAGATCCTTTCAACAAAAGACGAGCCACTGTTCTCAAGTATACGTGATGTAACAGTTGCCGTCAATTCACGCATCACGAATCGCAATTCACGCCGGCAAAAACTCTGCTGCCCACTCGATATCGAGTTTCTTCAATGTGACGGCAGTCGGGATACCATCATTCGTCCAGCCAGCCAGTTTGTAGTACTCGTCGAGGGCGGCTTCGACTTCCTTCGGATCGAGAGCAATGCCCGCTGTCGGACCGCTGCCGGCCAGCGGCTTGAAGAACTTCTTCGGCAATTGGTCGTCCTTGCGGGTGAAGCCCTCGCGGGCGTTGAAGGTGCGCATCAGGTTCAGGCGGCGCATCCCGACCGTGAGGAGTTCGTCCACCGTCACGTCCCAGCCGGTCACCGCTTTGACCATCGCGGCGGTGTCGTTCGGGCCGTACAAGCACCAGGTCGGGCCGTAGACGAACTGGCACAGTTCGAGCGAGTCCATCATGCTGTAGAAGCATTCGGTCAGGTACGCAAAACGGACTTTCTCCGCGCCGAGGCTGCGGAACGGCTGCGGGTCGCCCAGACCAATTTCCTTTAGCCGGTCGAGGTTGAAGTCGGCCACGCCTTCTTCGTAGTACGGGTCGTGCTCGCTGGATTGGTGGTCTGCGCCGAAAGGATTGACGGCGTAAATCAGGGCCAGCGAACGCTTGGCATGCGGCATGTGCGCCGGGGCTTCCTCGTTTTTAACGGTGACCAGACACTCGTCCGCGCCGTTGCTCCAAACTTTGGCGGCCCGCGCCGAACCTTCGGCCAGCACCGACCCGAGCGCGCCAGACTTGGTCACGATTTGCATCAACACGTCCAGCATGGCATCCGCGTTGCCAAAACGCAGGTCGAGGCCGCCGGTCTCCTTTTTGGTGATGATGCCTTTTTCGTAACATTCCATGGCAAAGGCAATCGTCGCGCCGCAAGAGATGGTATCCACGCCATATTGGTTGCAAATCTGGTGCGCCTGCGAGATGGCCGTCAGGTTGTCAATGCCGCAGTACGAGCCAAAGGTGGCAATGGTCTCGTATTCCGCGCCGCCGTAGAGCGGATCGGCGGTGTATTTTCCGTCCTTGATCTCGACGACGCGCTTGCAGCGCACGATGCAGGCGTAACAGGTATCGCGCTCTTTCAGGATGGTCTCGGCCATCTTCTCGCCGCTGATGGGTTCTGCACCCTCGAACTGGCCTTCGTTGTAGTTGCGGGTGGGCAGCGTGCCAATCGTGTTATTAAACATCACCACGCTGGCCGTGCCGAGTGTGCCCAGGCCGTCCACATCCGGGTTTGATTTCATCGCATCCGGGCCGGCGCGGTTGAGCGCCACCAGCGCCTTCTGGTCGGCGACTGCGGGCTTGCCTTTACCGCGCACCACGATGGCCTTGAGATTCTTGGAAGCCATGACCAGGCCCATGCCGGTGCGACCGTTGAAGCGGTTGGCCATGTTGACGATGCCGGAGAAACGCACGCCCTTCTCCGCCGCCGGGCCAATCTGCATCACTTGAGCCTTCGGGTCGCCAACTTCCTGAATGAGCATGGCGTCCACCTCGCCGGTGATCTTGCCCATCAGGTGCGCGGCATCATGCAATTTGGCCTCGCCGTCGAGGATGGACAGGTACACCGGCTTCGGCGATTTGCCCTTGAAAACGATCCCATCGAATCCGGCAAACTTCATCTCCGCTGGGAAGAATCCTCCCGCCTGCGAGTCGCCAATCGCGCCGGACATGGGCGACCTGGCATTGACGTTGACGCGGCTCTGCCCCGAGATCGAAGCGCCGGTGGTCACGCCCAGCATCACAGTCAGCACGTTATCCGGGCTGAGCGGATCGGCGCCCTTGGGCATCTCGCGCAGGATGTAACAGAGACCCATCGCGCTGCCGCCCAGATATTTGCGGTAGAACGCTTCGGGCGGGGTCTCGACTTCGAGTTTGTCGTTTGTCAAATCAACGTGCAGGATTTTTCCGTTATATCCGTATGGCATGGGAACCTCCGTGGAAAATCAAACTAATCCACACTCTCGAGAAATTGAACGAAGGCCAGTAAATCTTTTTCAACCTTTTGAAAACATGCCAACAAGTCCAGCGTCAACTCATGCAATCTGGCCGACCGTAAATTGAAGGCATACACATTTCGCACAACATGACGAAGGCCGCGGTAGGCATCCAGGCAATATCTTGTTTCAAGCGAGATAACCGCAGGGCGTACGCCTTCGATCTCACCAGCCATCTAGGTAAGTAAATCCACGTGCCACTCAGAACCAGAGGGAAGGCTGTTTTCAAGAGTACGGGCAATGTCTTCAAAAATATGTTCCACTCCCGTGTAAAAACCATGCAGGTTAAGTGCGACGCCATCCCAGTATCCATCGTCGCCGCTTTTCCTGGCTTTTTCACTCAATTCAAGAGATCGTTCAACGCTGTTTCTAACATCCAGAAGCGAAATCCGTATGCGGCCAGCGAGAGCCGTATAAGCGCTCATAATTCTTTCCCTTCGCGACGGATGATCTCTTGAATAGACTGCGGCGCATCTTCAAACGCGATCAGATCAATTCCAATTCCAATGTCCAAGCTCTGCAAAATCCCAACTGCCCGATAATATTCGCGGCCCGTCAGTCCCCAGACAGCAAGGTCTATATCCGAGCGGGCATGGAACAAACGCGGATGAATCAGCGAACCAAAGACAACCACCTTATTGACCTCAAACTCATCTTTCAACATCGTCGCGGCCCGGCGGGCCACCTCGCGGGCCTTTTTAATACGCGCCTCCGCGCGGCTATCCGCCGTAAGGCGGCGAGCCTTGAGCGCTTTTCGGTACACGTCTAACTCAATTGGCGATAAAGTACTCACAGTACGGTTCATAATTTGATTATACAAGAAAATCTAAAAAACTTCGCATTTGAAAAAACCGAGTAAGGCGGGATGGCATCCCCCCCACTCTGATTGACTACATTTCCTTGATGCCGTAAGGGAATCCGTACTCGGCCATCTTTTCCATGAACGGGAGCGGATCGAACGCCTCCGGGCCAAGAACACCGACGCCCTTCCACTGACCGTGTTCCAGCAGATCCCAGCCAATAACGGCATTGAAGGCTGTCTGCGCGACGACGGCCTGGCAGCCCCAAGTTTGCATACATTCCGCATTGTCGGCCACCTGGTATAGATATACCTGTCTCTTCTTGCCATCTTTCCTGCCCTTCACCCAGGTCCCGGCACAGGTTTTGCCAAACATCTTGTCACCCAAGTGAGCCGGGTCGGGCAGGCAGGCAGCCACCACGTCACGCGGCGCAACCTTCACGCCCTTGACGTTGATCACCTCTTTGCTATCCAGCCCGATCATGTGGAGGGTTTTCAAAACACCGATGGATTGATCGCCCAAACCATACTTGAATGTGACGCGTTTGGTCTTGACCCAGCGCGGTATGAGTAGAACTTCTTCGTGCTCCACATTGACCACTTCCACCTTGCCGATACCCTCCGGGAACTCGAATACTTCCGGTTCAGAGAACGGCTCGGTTGTGAACCATCCCTTGCCTTTTTCCCAGATGACAGGTGGGTTCAGGCATTCCTCGATGGTCGTCCAGATCGAGAAACTGGGCGCGAACTCGTAGCCGCGCACCTCGATATTCGAGCCGTCGCGGATGCCGATATCGTCTATCTCATCGAAGAGATAATCCTGCGCGTAGCGGGCAAAGACATCCGCCATGCCCGGCTCCACGCCGAGACCGACCAGGGCGAGCAATCCCTTCTGCTCCCAGAGGTGGGCGCGCTCGAACTGGTAATCGCCCAGTTTGACGCCGCACTTCTGGAATGGCTCTTGGGGATGCGGCTCGGACAGGGTCATCGCCATGTCCATGTAGGTGCAGCCATAACTGTAGGCCGCGTCGAAGATGGGTACATTGAACGATGGGTCGCAGGCGTTCATGATCAGGTCAACTTTGTACTTCTTCGCCAGGTCCTCGATCAGTTTTTGCTGACCGGCGTCAATCCACTCAGCCGGGAAGCGCGCTTGATCGCCAAGTTTGGCCTGCACTTCTCTGGCGCGTTCCAAGTTGTAATCAGCCAGGACGAGTTGTTCCAGCCAGGGGCGTTCACGGGCAATTACCGCAATCGCCTCTCCCACGCCGCCAACGCCAACAAGTAAAACCTTCATAAAAACCTCCTATACGTGTGGCAGACCTCACAGGTCTTGAAGACCTGTGAGGTCTGCATGAAATCTGCTTCACTCCCCCCCTTTGACCTCCGTCCAAATACGATCCCATAGGGTCGTGGCTTCGCCTACGTCTATGACCGGGTGCATACGCGGCAGCCAGTCCAGCGGAGGGTTGGTCCCCGCGTAGCCCATGTACGCCTCATAGGCGGCGGGGTCCTGGGTCTTGAGTAACTCGAGAGCCGCCGCGTTCGGGTTGGAGTAGGGGAACTCTGCCGTGATCAGCAGGCTGACCTCGGGACGCAGAACATAGTCTATGAAGAGGTGGGCATTCGCGACGTGCGGCGCGCCCTTGGGGATGGCAAGGTTGTCGTACCAGATGCTGCAACCCTCCTCCGGGCAGATGTAGGTGATGGCGGGATTTTCGCTGTGGGCAATGGCCGCCTCACCGTTCCAGACCAGGCCGAGAGAGACTTCGCCAGCCAGCAATGCTGTTTTCGGACTGTCGCTATCAAAGAGGCGGATGTTGGGCATCAATTCGAGCAGTTTCACCTTGGCCTCTTCCAGTTGCGCCGGGTCGGTCGTGTTGCGGTCGTAGCCCAGGGTCATCAGCACCATGCCCAGTACCTCGCGCGCGTCGTCGAGCAGGACAATCTGCTGCTCGAACTCAGGGCTCCAGATATCGGCCCATTTCGTGATCGGGCGGGTGACCTTTTCGGTGTTGATTGCCAGGGCCGCCGTGCCCCACTGGTAGGGCACAGTGTATTTGTTGCCCGGATCATAGTAGGGATTCTGGAGTTCTTTGGCGATGTTCTCGAAGTTCGGGATTTTGCCCAGGTCAATCGCTTCGAGCAATCCCTGCTTGGTCAAGATGACAACGGTGTAATCGCTGGGAACGATCACATCGTAGCCGGATGCGCCTGCCTGGAGTTTGGCCAGCAGTTCCTCGTTGGACGAATAGGTGTCGTAGTTGACCTGGATGCCGGTCTCCTGCGTGAATCCGTCCAGCAGCGCCTGGGGAATATATTCCGACCAGGCATACAGGTTGAGCACTTTCTCATCGCCGCCCTTGGCCCCGCCGCAGGCGCTGAGCAGCAGCGCCAATACGACGAGTAGTGTAACGAACTTGAAGGTCTTCATTTTCTTATCTCCTTTTCTTTGATAGGGTTTTGCCTCCATCCGGCGGGATGCCCATTTCCCACGCAGACGGGGATGGCTAATGTTGTTCCTGCTTCCTCTGGATCACCTGTCCGATCAGCAGCACGGCAAAAACGGTCAACACCCAGAGCGTGGAAAGGGCATTGACTTCCGGCGTCACGGCAAAGCGCACCATCGAGAACACCCGCAGGGGCAGGGTGGTGGCGCCCGGCCCGGCCGTGAAGTACGTAATGACGTAATCGTCCAACGAGAGCGTAAATGCCAGCAGCGCGCCGGAGAGGACGCCGGGCATGATGGTGGGCAGCGTGACGCGCCAGAAGGTGGTCAACTCGTTGGCGCCCAGATCCATCGCCGCTTCCTCGATGGACTTGTCAAATCCGTGCAGGCGGGCGCGGACGACCAGCGTCACAAAAGGGATGCTAAAGGCGATATGAGAAAGGGTGATGGTCGTCAGCCCCAGTCTGAACCCTGCCAGGGCAAAGAAGGCCAGCAGCGAGATCCCCATCACGACCTCTGGAATGATCACCGGGACATACAGGACGGATTCAGTAATAGTATAACCCGGAAAGCGATAGCGCTGGAGCGCCAGGGCGGCCAGGGTGCCGATGACGGTGGCCACCAGCGTGGATACAAAGGCGATCGTCAAGGTGTTTTTCAGCGCCAGCATCACCTGTTGATCGCGGAACAGTTCGCCGTACCAGTGCAGGGTGAAACCTTCCCAGCGCACGTTGATCTTCTGGGTGTTGAACGAGAAGATGACCAGGATCAGGATCGGGATATATATATAAGCATAGGTCAGAAAGGCAACGATACGCAGCCAGAGGGCGGGCTTCTTCTCGCTCATATCAGCAGCTCCTCGCCAAAACCGGCCTTGCGGGTGTAGTAGAGCGTAAAGACCAGGGTCAGGATCATCAGCAGCATGGAGGCCGCCGCGCCAAACGGCCAATTGCGGGCGACCAGGAACTGGTTGCGGATCAGATTCCCGATCAGGACGGTCTTGGCTCCGCCCATCAGGTCTGGCACGACAAACATGCCCATCGCCGGAATAAAGACCAGGATGGAGCCGGCAACCATGCCTGGAACGCTCAGCGGCAGCGTCACCCGCAGGAAAGCCTGCCACGGCCGCGCTCCCAGGTCTGCCGCCGCCTCCAGTTGGGCATTTTCGATCTTTTCCAGGGAGGTGAATAGCGGCAGCACCATGAATGGCAGGAAATCATACACCATGCCGATCAGCACCGCCGTTGGAGTGTAGAGGATGTTCAAAGGCGTGCTGATCAGGCCAATGTTCAACAGGAATGTGTTAAGGAAACCTTCAGTACGCAGAATCATGATCCAGGCGTAGATGCGGATAATAAAATTCGTCCAGAACGGCACCAGGATCAGGAAAAGCAGAAGCGAACGCTGGCGGGCGGGAGAACGGGCAATGTAATAGGCCAGCGGATAGCCGATCAGAACGGTCAGCGCGGTGGTCGCGGCGCCGACGGCCAGCGAGTAGAACAGGATGCGCAGATATAACGGGTCAATCAGGCGGGCATAATTCTGGACATTGAGCCGGTAGACCACATCGCCGTAAGCCCCGCGCGTCATCAGGCTGAGCAGCGCGATCAGGATCATCGGCAAGACCATGAACAGCAGCAGATACACCGCCGTGGGCGAGATAAGCGCCAGCCCCTGCGCTGTCGGGTTTTCGCGTAATGTCTTGAGCAGGGATGATTTTCGTCCGGCCGGAGCGTGATTTCGTTGAGCGGGCATGGTCAATCCTCCGCCAGAACCAGCGTATTCTCGGGGAAGAGATTCACCCATACCTGCTGGTTTTGCTGGTAGAAGGCACGCGGGTCGAGCGTGGAGATCTTGTTCTGTTCCCAGATAACCATACGCGTCCCCTGTCCCAGGTCGGCGATCACCCGAGTATCCGATCCAATATAGGCAATATCCCTCACGCGCGCCGGAAAACAATTCTGTTCGAGCGCCGGTTTATCTGAAATGCGGATCTTTTCCGGACGGATCGAAACCGCCACCCGTTGGCCGATGGACAGGTCGCCGCGTTTCAGGCCAACCATCTCGGCGTTGAGGGCTGGAATAAACACTGTTGCCTTTTCGCCTGACTGTGAGCGCACCTCGCCAGACAGGAAATTAGCCTCGCCAATGAAGTCGGCCACGAAGCGGCAGTTGGGCCGCTCGTAGATCTCAACGGGTGCGCCGACCTGCAATGCAACACCTTTGTTCAGCACCGCGATGCGGTTGGACATGGTCAGGGCTTCTTCCTGATCGTGGGTGACGTAAACAAAGGTGATGCCAACCTGCTGCTGGAGGGCTTTGAGTTCCAGTTGCATTTCCTTGCGCAGTTTCAAATCCAGGGCGCCAAGCGGCTCGTCCAGCAGAAGAACCGCCGGGCGTTTGATCAACGCCCGCGCCAGCGCGACGCGCTGCTGCTGTCCGCCGGAAAGTTGCTTCGGTTTGCGCTTCCCCATGCCACCCAGGCGCACCATTTCGAGGGCCTCCCCCACCCGCCGCTTGATCTCGGACCTGGACACATGCTCCATTTCCAATCCAAAGGCCACGTTCTGCTCCACAGTCATGTGCTGGAACAGGGCATAACTTTGGAAGACGGTGTTGACTGGGCGCAGAAAGGGCGGCATGCGTCCCATTTCCCTGCCGTCAATCACGATCTTTCCTTCGCTGGGCCACTCAAAGCCGGCGATCATGCGCAGTGAAGTGGTCTTTCCGCAGCCCGAAGGGCCGAGCAGCGAGAAGAACTCCCCGTGCTGGATCTGCAGGGTGACATGATCTACCGCAGTCACCTCGCCTCCCTCGGGCGTAGGAAATCGCTTGACAACCGTGCTCATTTCAACTGCAAATTCGGACATTTGCTGCTCCAATTATTGAGTATTAACCGCAAGGCTGCTGCTGCGTGATGCAATGGATGCCCCCGCCGCCCAGCAGGATTTCCCTGCCAGGGAGGCCGACGACCTCGCGTTGGGGGAATAAACGCTGGAGTGTTTCCAGCGCAACCGCATCATGCATATCATCGAACACGGGAACGATCACGCCTTCATTGCCGATGTAGAAATTGACATACGAAGCCGCCAGCCGCTCGCCAGCGCGGCGCGGCAGCGTACCCTCGACGGCATCCACCCCTTCGCTCTCCTTGGCGGTGATGTACAACGGAGCGGGCTGGTGGATCTTATGGATCTCCAGGCGGCGGCCGCGGTCATCTTTCGCCTGCGAGAGGATTTCATACGCCTCCGCCGAGATGGCATACTGCGGGTCGGATTTATCCTCTGTCCAGGTCAGCGCCACGGCGCCGGGGCGGACGAAACAGCACAGGTTATCCACGTGGCCGCTTGTCTCATCGCCAAACACGCCGCGCTTCAGCCAGATGATCTTTTCGACGCCGAGGTAATCCTGCAATTGCTTTTCAATGGCCGAGCGGCTCAACGCAGGGTTGCGATTGGGGTTGAGCAGACATTCCTCAGTGGTCAGTAGCGTACCCTGGCCATCAGTGTGGATGCTCCCGCCTTCGAGGACGAGATCGGCGGGGTAGCGATCGAGCCGCTCGATTTCCAGCACCTTGCGCGCCACCAGGTCATCCTGATCCCATGGAAAGTACAGCCCGCCCCAGGCGTTGAACTTCCAATCCACGCCGCGCACCGCCTCGGACTGGCCTTTCTGCGCATCGTTAACCACGAAGGTCGGGCCGCAGTCGCGCATCCAGGCGTCATTACAGGACATTTCGACCAGGCGCACCTGCGCGGGCAGCATCCGCCGGGCGTTCAGAAACTGCTGGCGCGAGACGCCCACTGTCAGCGCCTCGAAGCGGGAAATGGCCTCCGCCACCGCTGCGAAGGCGCGTTGGGCGGGTTTGGCACCCAGCCGCCAGTTATCGGGGCGCTGTGGCCAGAGCATCCAGCAGCCGGTATGGGTTTCGAATTCACCGGGCATGTGGTAGCCATCCTGCTTCGGGGTGCTGGTCAGCGTGCGGGACATCTCAGCTTCCCGATGCCTCCAGAAAAGCCTGTATCCGCCCGGCATGATGAGCGCGCAAGGCCCGCGAAGGGCGCTTCAGCCGTGGGCAGACCAGCCAGACCAGAATGCCCTTCTCGGCGTGCAGGCGATTCTCGGACTGGTCGTAGATGATGGATCGAGCAGAATCCATCACTTCATCGGTGACCTCCACGCCGCGCGAGGCCGGCAGGCAGTGCATGAACTTGCAGTGCGGCGGGGCTTTCTTGAGCAGATCCATGTTGACCTGGTAGGCTGGCATGAACGCCGCCCGTCGTTCGGGGATCTGCTCTTCCTGCCCGATCCACCACCACAGGTCGGTGTAGATGAAATCCGCCTCCCGCACGGCGGCCTGGATGTCTTCCGTGATGGTCAGGCTCCCACCCGAGGCGCGGCAATTGGCCTCGGCAATGGCGCGCCAGGCCGCGGGGGGCTGGTATTTCTGCGGCGCGGCGTGGGTGAAATGCATACCCATCTGCGTGCAGATGAACATCAGCGAACTGAGCACGTTGGTCGCATCGCCCACGAAGGTGACATGCAGGTCCTCCAACCGTTTGCCTGGCAGCATGTGTTCCAGCATGGTGAACACATCGCACACCACCTGCGTCGGGTGGTTGTAATCCGTCAGACCGTTGATCAGCGGCACCGTAGCCGCCTCGGCCAGCTTCGTCATCGTTTCGTGCTTCAGTGTGCGCGCCATGATGACATCCACCATGCGCGAGATGACGCGTGCCGTATCGTAGAGCGACTCGCGCGTCCCCAAATGGATCTCGCCCGGCTTGAGGTACAGCGCGTGTCCGCCCAGTTCGGTCATCGCCACCTCAAAGGAG
>JBDRTP010000492.1:0-20412 GCA_043823965.1 Chloroflexota bacterium | reverse complement strand
GATTATACAACGGAACTTTTCCATCGTGGCAGTCGTCTATTTTTCGTAATCACAGCGCCATCTCTCTCCGTATCTCATGTAAGGAGGCAGCCATGTCCCGCAAACTTTCCTTGCTCATCTTCATCCTTCTGACTTCCGCCTTCATCCTTCCCACGCCCGCCCGCGCGGATGGCATCATCATCTGCGACCCCGGCCCGTGCCCGCCGCCCTACCCGCTCACGCCGCTGGCCATCAAGTACCACCACGTCACCGTCACCATCCGGGATCAGGTCGCGGTCACGCACGTCGATCAAGTCTTCTTCAACCCCAGCAACATTCAGGTGGAAGGCACCTATATCTTCCCGGTCCCGCTCGACGCCGCCGTAAGCAATTTCACCCTGTGGGTGGACGGCAAGCCGGTCGAGGGGCAGGTGCTGGATGCCGAACAGGCGCGCCAGACCTACGAGGACATCGTGCGTAACATGCGCGACCCGGCCCTGCTGGAATATGCCGGGCGCGGCGCGGTGCAGGCGCGCATCTTCCCCATTCCCCCGCAAGGCGAGCGGCGCGTCGAGCTGGAATACAGCCAGGTCTTGACCGCCGATCACGGCCTAGTACGCTATGTCTACCCCCTCAATACTGAGAAGTTTTCAACCCAGCCACTGGAAAGCGTGACGGTCAACGTGGACATTCGCTCGTCCAACACGCCCATCCGGGCCGTCTACTCACCCACTCACAAGATCGCCATCCGCCGCGCGGACGACCGTCACGTCACGGCCGGATACGAGGCCGCCAACGTGACCCCCAACACCGACTTTGCCCTGTACTACTCGCCGGGCGAGAGCGAGGCCTTCCACCTGCTCACCTATCGCGACCCGACCGACCTGACCGACCCGGACGGCTTTTTCCTGCTCTTACTCGCCCCGCGTCCAGACGCCGCCGCACAAGCTCTCCCCAAAGATATCCTCCTGGTGCTGGATCACTCCGGCAGCATGGACGGTGAGAAGTTCCAGCAGGCGCAGGAGGCGCTGCGCTACATCCTGCGGCATCTCAATCCCGAAGACCGCTTCAACATTGTCACCTTCAGCACCGGCGTGGAGAGCTACGCCCGCAATCTACGCCCGGCTGAGGAAGCCAACGAAGCCATCGCCTGGGTAAACAGCCTGAGCGCCGTAGGCAGCACCGACATCAACCGCGCCCTGCTCGAAGCCGCCGCGCTGACCAACCGCGAGCGCCCGACCTATCTCATCTTCCTGACCGACGGCCTGCCGACCGAGGGCGAGACCGACAGCCAGCGCATCTTGGATAACCTCGCCTCCGCCGCGCCCCGTAACCTGCGCCTGTTCGCCTTCGGCGTGGGCTACGATGTGGACACCTTCCTGCTCGATTCGCTGGCGCAGAATCATCCAACAATCTGCAATTCCCCGCCTGTGGGCTACGCGCAAGATTGGCCATCTGCTCAATCAGGTGCGGCTTAACGGCCCTGACCAGGAGACGATTGACCAGATCGTCAAATTGAGCATCCGCTACGGCATCGTCACACCCTACACATCCTACCTGGTGACCGAAGAAATGTCATTGGGCGCAGCCGAACAGCAGCGCATCGCCAACGAACAATATTCCCAAATGGCGACCGCACCTGCCGCGCCTGCTTTCGGTGCAACCGCGGTCCAAAAAGCATCTGACCAGGGCGCGTTGGCCGGGGCCGAGTCCGCCGCGGCGCCATCCGCTGAAGCTGCCGAGGTGGTGAAAATCGTCGGCTCGCGGACCTTCGTCTTGAGCGAAGGCGTCTGGGTGGATACTGCCTTTGACCCGGATACCATGCAAACCACGAAAGTTGCTTTCATCTCAGATGACTACTTCGCCCTGGCAGATTCCCGCCCCGAACTGGCGGCTGCCTTCGCCCTCGGCCTGCGCGTGATCGCTCTCTCGGACAGCGTGGCTTACGAGGTGGTAGATAGCGACGCCGCCACCGGGCCGATCCAGATCCCGCCTACGCTCACACCGGAAACGTACGCATCCCCGACTACGCCAGGCGCATCCTCCCCCACCAGTTCTGCGCCTTGCGCGGCAAGTATATTACCGCTACTTTTGCTGTCAGTAGTACTTGTGATAAGACGCTATCCGAAAAAGTAAATTGGATGACAACTGCTTATCTCAATCGAGCGCGAGGGGGTGCCAGTATGAAGCCGTCACAGGTTCTCGAACTGGCGCGTTACCGGCTCGGTCAGGCACGCGAGACACTGCATGAGGCTGAAGTATTAATTTTTATTCGCCTTCCACTCCACTTGATGCCAGCCTGTCGGCCTCATCGCTCGTAGCAAGCTCCTCGATGAAATCGTCAATATTGCCCTCCATCACCGAGGCCAGATTATGCACCGACAGGCCGATGCGGTGATCGGTTATGCGCGATTGGGGATAGTTGTACGTGCGTATCTTTTCCGAGCGTTCGCCTGTCCCAACCTGAGAGCGGCGGGCTTCGACACGCTCAGACCTTCGTTTTTCCTCTTCCATCGCGTATAAGCGGGCACGCAAGATTGTCATCGCCCGCAGGCGGTTCTGTAACTGCGAGCGTTCGTCCTGGCAGGCGACCACCATACCGGTCGGCAGATGCGTCAGGCGGATGGCAGTGGCATTCTTCTGCACGTTCTGCCCGCCCGCGCCGGACGAGCGAAATACATCTATCTTTAGATCAGCTTCAGGAATCTGGATGTCCACTTCCTCGACTTCAGCCAGTACCGCCACCGTGGCCGTGGAGGTGTGGATACGCCCCTGCGCCTCGGTCACCGGCACACGCTGGACGCGGTGCACACCCGACTCGTACTTGAGCTTCGAGTACGCCCCCTTACCCTTGACGAGGAAGATGATTTCCTTGAACCCCCCGATGCCGATATCACCCTGCGACATGACCTCCACCTTCCATCCTTGGCGTTCGGCGTAGCGCGTGTACATGCGGTAAAGATCGGCGGCGAAGATAGCCGCCTCGTCTCCGCCCGTTCCCGCACGGATTTCCAGGATGACGTTCTTATCGTCGCGGGGGTCTTTGGGGAGCAGCATCCCCTTGATCTTTTTTTCAAGCCTGGCGATGCGCGGCTCGAGATCGGCAAATTCAGCTTCGGCCAGCGCGCGCATTTCCTCATTTTCTTCATCTTCGAGCATATTACGGGCATCCTCCAGCCGCTTCAACGACTGGCGATATTCTTGCGCTTTTTCGTAAATTGGTGCAAGATCAATGCGCTCTTTATTCAGTTCCGCGGCGCGCTGATAGTCATCGCCCACTTCGATCAGCAGGCGATTGAGTTCTGTGTAGCGTTGTTCGATCCCAATAAGTTTATCGAGCATGGATTATCTTACTTTGCGACCAGTGACAGCACCCACGAGAGAATCAGGATGACCGAAATCACCACGAAGATAATGCGGTAAACGCGCATCCGCCGCGCCGCGCGGTTCGCCTTGCCTGTCTTTGCAGCCATTTTGCCTTTTACATTTTTACCTGCCATGCTTTACCTCGCTGTGATCGCCGGGCGCGCAGCCATCAACGCCCAAGATTCTGATTTGCTCTCTTGATAAATTCTTCCAAGCGCGCCAGGAATTCTTCGAATGTGATTTCTGTCTCCGAGCGCACATGGCTGGCCGGGTTTTCGAATGGATGCCAATGCCAAACCCCATTAGCATTGTCCGCGCCAAAAACCCGCAGGTTTTCTCGAAGCAGGGCAAATCCTGTTTTCCGATTTTCATCGTTGTAATATGCGGCTATCACAGTCCGATCTTTCAGGAATATCCACAATTTAACTTGATGATGGCTTTCTGTGATAACCGCAACGCGCACCACGAGGTCGGACTCGGAGCAAACCTGCTTTACCTTGCTGGCAAAATATTCGGCGCTTATTCCAGCCACTGCTCGAGTTCCTCGGTGTCCTTCAACTCTGTCACAGCCGAATCCCAGTCCCAGTTATCACTTTCAACCTCATAAGAAAATGGATCCTTGATCCGACCGTCCAGACAAGCCTGTTCAAACTCACCTAGCGACATGCCGTATTTTTTTTCAAAGAAGGTAATTTTTGCGCGCAACACCTCCTTCTTATAGCGCAGGAGGTCCTTGAGCACAATTGGCAAAGCCGCCTCGGCGACAGTTTCACCCGTCACCTGACGCATCACTTCATACACTGAATTTGGGAAAGTGGCAGACTTCATCACCATATCTCACTCCTTTCTTACTCCAAATGCGCCTTGAGGCTCTCCGCCAGCGCCGGCGTGATGCCAGGCACGGCGGTCAATTCTACCACTGAAGCCTCCCTAATCTTATCCACAGAACCGAAATGTTTCAAGAGGGACTTTCGTTTTGCCGGCCCAATGCCGGGAATGGAATCCAGCGCCGAAGCCAGGCCCTGTTTCGCGCGTCGCTTGCGATGAGCAGTGATGGCAAAGCGGTGCGCCTCGTCACGAATGCGCTGGACGAGATAGAGCGCCTGCGCGTGGCGCGGCAGCCGCAACGGCTCGGACTTGTGCGGGAAGAAAACCTCCTCCTCCTGTTTCGCCAGCCCGATGACCGGCACTTTTTCGGTCAGGCCGTATTTTTCGAGCACGGCGACAGCCCGGCCGAGTTGACCCTTGCCGCCGTCCACGATCAGCAGATCGGGCAGGAAGGCGAACGACGCATCCGGTTTGGACCCCGGGCCTGCCCTGAGCCGAGGTGCTGAACGGAGCGAAGGAGCAGACGAAGGGCCGGCTTCCGTTTCTTGGGCCGCTTGCCACCTGCGGAAGCGGCGGGTCAGGACTTCCTCCATGCTGGCGAAATCGTCCGGCCCGGCCACCGATTCCACGTTAAAGCGGCGGTACAGTTTCTTGTCCGGCACGCCCTGTGTAAAAACCACCATGCTGCCGACGGAGGCCGTCCCTTGCGTGTTGGAGATGTCATAACATTCGATTCGGTTCGGAGGTCCAGCAAGTTGCAGCGCGGTCTGTAATTCGGCCAGGGCTTGTTCTTGTTTATGCGTATCCGCCTGCCATTGGGCGCGCAAGGCTTGCAATGTTTCCGTTGCGTTTTCCGCCGCCATCTGCACCAGTTCGTGCGGCTGGCCGTTCTTTGGGACGAAAATCTCTACTCTCTCGCCGCCGCGCCGCGAGCGCATCCATTCCTGGATGATTTTGGCTTCCTCGATTTCCTGCGGCAGCATCACCTGCTGCGGCACGCTGGCCGCCTCGGTATAGAATTGCTTGACAAATTGCGCCATCACTTCGCTATCGGCGGCGTCTTCCGCGCCTTCGAGGACGAAATATTCGCGGCCAATCAATTTACCGCCGCGAATAAAGAAGATCTGCACACAGGCCTCGTTATCGGCGCGTGCCATGGCCACCACGTCCGAATCGAGGTAATCCGTAGAAAAAACGACTTTCTGCCGTTCGACGATACTTTGCATGGCTTTCAACTGGTCGCGCAGGGCGGCGGCTTTTTCAAACTTCATTGCCACAGAGGCGTTTTCCATCTCCTGCTGGATGCGGGAAATAATGCTTTCGGAATGTCCGTTCAAGAATCCCTGCAAGTCGGCGATCATTTGCCGGTATCCGGCCTGGTCTATTGCCCCGATACACGGCGCGGCGCACAGATGGATGTCGTAGTAGAGACACGCCCGTTTGTCTGCTCCGGTGATTACCCGGTCACAGGTCAGATACGGGAAGACACGCCGCAGCACGTCGAGAGTCTGGTAAACGGCCCAGGCGGAGGTATACGGCCCAAAATAACGCGCGCCGTCCTCCGTCATCATACGCGTCACGCTGACTTTCGGGTAAGCCTCGTCCCAGTGGATTTTGATATATGGGTAACGCTTATCATCCTTGAGCCGGATGTTATATTTGGGACGGTGTTTCTTGATCAGATTCATCTCGAGGATCAGCGCCTCGAGTTCCGAGCCGACCAGGATCCATTCGATGTTCGCAATTTCGCGTGCCAGGCGGCGGGTCTTGTGGTCGTGGCTGGCATCCGCGTGGAAATACGAGCGCACGCGGTTGCGCAGGCTGAGCGCCTTGCCGACGTAAATGATCGCGCCCTCGGCGTTTTTCATCAAGTAACAACCGGGCTTGGCGGGAAGGGTATCCAGGATGCCTTGCAGGTGCTCGGAGAGTTCCATCGGGCGGATTTTATCACGGTTGCAGTATAATACCCCGGCACGCATAGGATGAAACCTTGAAAGAAACTCTCGAAGTTGCAATCGGAAAACTGCTCCGTGAACGCGGCTTCAAACTATCCGTAGCTGAATCCTGCACCGGCGGGTTGCTCTGCGACCGCATCACGGACGTGCCCGGCTCATCGGATTATTTCATTGGGGGCTTCGTAGCCTACGCATACGAAGCCAAGGTGAAGGCGCTCGGCGTGCGTTGGGATACGCTCAAAGCCTACGGCGCGGTCAGCCGCGAGACGGTGCTGGCAATGGCGCGCGGCGCACGTAGAGCCTTGGATACCGACATCGGCATTTCGGTCAGCGGCATCGCCGGCCCCGGAGGCGGGATGCCGGAGAAACCGGTCGGCACGACCTGGATCGGCCTCTCCGCACCAGATGGCGAATGGGCGCGCGTCTTTATCTGGGAAGGTGATCGCCTGCAAAATAAGGCGCAGTCGGCTGAGGCTGCATTGAAGTTGCTATTGGATTATTTGCAGGGGGATTTGAATAAAAAGTAAAGCGTAAAACGTAAGAGGTGAAATGAATATCGTTGTGCTTATTTCAGCAGAGACCGAATGGCGCGCCGTCAAAGAAATCCTCGCGCCGGCCGAAATCCAATCCACACTGTTGGGCGAGACTTTCGACGTTCAACCCTTCGACAAGCTCAGGGCAGGCCCTTTGACGTATTTCCACGGCGGTTGGGGGAAAATCTCCGCCGCGGCGACAACGCAGTATGCCATTGACCATTTCCACCCGGACTTGCTGGTGAACCTCGGCACCTGCGGCGGATTCGAAGGCCGCGTGGCGCGCGGCACGATCATCCTTGTAGAAAAAACGATTGTCTACGACATCCTCGAGCAGATGACCGACCCCGACGAGGCCATCGCCCACTATTCCACCGAGATAGACTTATCCTGGCTGGATACCAGTGTTCAGTCATCAGTGTTCAGTGGTCAGTCGTCCATCCTCCGCGGGCTTCTGGTTTCCGCCGACCGCGACATCCTCCCGGCAGACATTCCCGGGTTGGTGGAAAAGTACGGGGCGGTTGCGGCAGACTGGGAGTCCGGGGCGATCGCCTGGGTGGCGAAACGCAACGGCGTTCGCTGTCTCATCCTGCGCGGCGTGACGGACCTGGTCGGCGCGGCGGGCGGCGAGGCGTATGGAAATATCGAGTTATTCCACGAGCGAACGCGCGAGGTGATGAAACAACTGGTTGAGCAATTACCGGAGTGGATTCTCAACACGAACGTCGCAGATACTGCGAATTAGCAGGCTGCTAACGGCGTTAGAGAACGCCGACTAATCTTATTTGGATTTCGCTACCGTACATTTTCGTTTGAGCGGGCAAGTTTCAACCGAGTAGGCCTTCGGCGCGAATACTCTCCGAGTACGATGTGACGCGAACCGAGTAGATGCTGCGCATAAGCGAATTTCGCGAATGTTTTCTGGGCTTTATTCGCGCCATTTGCCCATTCGCGGTATTCGCGTTAGAAGATGTACGGTAGAAAAATTTGGATTAGCTACCTGATTATGAGTCCACTGCCGAAGGCCTACTCGGTCAGCGTTCTCAGCGGTTAGTTTTTTCAGTGGACTCACAAAAATTATAGCACTTTTTGACCTTCGCCCTTGCGGGTCTAATTCAGTCAACCATTCATCCATCATCATCCCGCTTTCATCCTTTCCGATGCCCACCACTGACCGCAAACTCCGCGTCTTCCCTTCGACAGGGTTTCGACAGGCTCAACCTACCAGCTCAGGGCAACGCCTCTGCCATTCTTCGCAAGATACCACTTCGTGGCACTTCGCAAGCCCATCGTGCGGGAACTCTACCAGCGACTGAACACCGTAGGCTGGATTGACCCGTGGCTGGACGAAGAGAAACTCCTTCCAGGCATGGATTGAGACATGAAAATCGAGAAAGCCGTGGAAACAACTTACGGGAAATAGCGGTAAATATCTTTGCGGTTCAAAAAGCAAACAAAGATCACTTGTCCCTCTGAAATTTCAATACCAATTCGATAATCCCCGACGCTAATTCGATAGTAAGCATCGAAACCCTACATTTTCTTCATGTTTGACACATCGCTAATTGACGCGGCAGACTCCACCTGGTCAATTGTTTCCTGCACTTGCTTGAGCAGGCGTTTGTCTTTTATCTTTTTCAGGTCGCGGCCAAAACTTATCTCAAACAGAACCTTCATCTTTTACCCCGCTAAAATAGACTGAATTTCTTCCTTGCTCATAAAATCATTCTTGCGCCCTTCACGAATGGCCTCTGCAAGTCCGATATCTTCAAGCGCTTCGGCAACAATCGCAGAAAATATGTCGCGGCGCTCTTCAAAGAGTTCGACAAGGGTTTGTTTGAGCATAATCTTGAATTGTTTTTCGTTTAAGGATACAGTAGTCATGAGGCACCTCTTTCAAAATTATAGCACTATTTGACCTTTATCCTTGCGAGTATAATTCAGTTGACCGCAAACTCCGCGTTTTCCCTTCGACAGGGTTTCGACAGGCTCAACCTACCCGCTCAGGGCAACGCCTCTGCCATTTTTCGCAAGATACCACTTCGTGGCACTTCGTACCACTTCGTGGCACTTTGCAAGCCCACCGTGCGCGAGCTATACCAGCGACTGAGCGCCGTCCCGCAAGGGGATGATAAAGGCTGGATTGACCCGTGGCTGGACGTAGAGAAACTCATCCCAGGTCAGGTATAATTACACCAATGAACCGCACTTTGCCCGCGAACTTAAAAATAGACCGTAAATCTTTTTCGATTGCATCATTAACAGACGCTTCCGACGAAAAAGCCTATTGGCTCGCGCGGACTCCTTACGAACGTCTAAGGCAGATGGAAATCCTTCGAAGGATAAATTATGGGGCTAGAGCTACCGCTCGACTTCAAAGAGTTCTTGAAATTACTGAACGAGAAAAGCGTTAGATACCTGTTGATTGGGGGATATGCGGTCGGGTATCACGGTTATCCTCGCGCCACAAATGACATGGATATCTGGATTGCTGTTCACCCTGATAACGCTCAAAGAATTGTTGATGTGTTGAAAGAATTTGGCTTTGATCTTCCCGAATTAACTACCGACTTGTTTCTCAAATAAAACAAGATTATCCGAATGGGGAATCCTCCTATGCGGCTTGAAATTTCAACAGGCATTTCGGGTGTGGAGTTTGAAGAAAGTTATGCCAGCAGAATCGTGGATACTCTCGACGGCGTTGAAGTCAATATCATTGACCTGCCTCACCTCAAAGCCAACAAAAAAGCTGCTGGCCGCCTGAAAGACCTCGCCGATTTGGAAAACCTTCCTTAATTCATCCTTCATCCTTCATCCTTCCCCATGCCCACCACTGACCGCAAACTCCGTGTTTTCCTCTGCCACTCCTCCGCGGACAAGCCCACCGTGCGCGAACTATACCAGCGACTCAGCGCCGAAGGCTGGATTGATCCCTGGTTGGACAAAGAGAAACTCCTCCCAGGTCAGGAATGGGAATTGGAAATCGAACAGTCTGTGGAATCTGCGGATGCAGTGATTGTGTGCCTCTCAAAAAGTTCGGTTGAGAAAGAAGGATACTATCAAAAAGAGATAAAAAAAGTTCTTGATGTTTCTGACCAAAAGCCAGAAGGAACTATTTTTATTATTCCTTTGCGATTGGATGATTGTCAACCCCCTCATCGTTTAGCGAAATGGCAATATGTTGATTATTTTCCTTTGAATCAAAGAGAGCCATCATACCAACGTTTGCTTCAATCCTTGAAAATGCGTAACGTAAAATCGTTACCTGAAGCGAAAAAGCCCGACACACCAAAAAAGCAGGAGGAAGTTAGAAAAATTATTGCGCCCAAAAACAGATTTGACCATCACGCAGCTCTTGTCCCTGAGCAAGTATCACAAGCTTCAGGAGGTGGAGTAAGGTTTGTAGTTGCAAAATTACAGTGGGGAAAAGATGATATTGGATATAGCTTACATGTTGAGCCGACTTCTTTTTCATCCGCTGGTATGCAAACTACAGATTTCTTAGCTTACTTGGGGTTTAAAAGAGAATCTTGCTCTTTTGTTCCTCACAGTCAGTGCTATGCCGCTTGGGTAGATTCTGAGTTTGAACTTTCTAAATTTGCAGGAAAGTTTGATGAAGCTTTTGGAGTTTTTGAAAAAGGAACTCGACTCTTACAAAGTTGTGCTCATATTTTAGACCAGCCCGAAGGGTGGGGCTATTTTACGGGTAAAGATTCATCCAGGAAGAGTTATAAATCGCGATTTGGGTATACTGCTGATGGCCATACAGCAATTAAATCGGAAGAACTAAAGAAATCTGAGGATGATAATTTCCTCTACCGAATGTCATGGATTGTAACTGCAAGTGAAAAAGGATGGGTTTTTCATTATCGAGTGAAGAATACAATTAATCAACAAATACTTTCCGCTCTTCGATTCTTGGGGCTTAATAAATTCAAAGAATGCCCATATTTTGATTTTGAGGAATGTTATTGGATGTTTATTCAACGTGAGAATAGCGACGATACTTTTATTAATGGAACGGCAAGTATTGTTCACAGCGGTTTCGGTGCACACGAAAAGAATTTCTCACCAGCACTTCAAATGCTAGTTCAGGCCAATGATTTGGTATCACCATTCGGTTTTCACTTCTTGAATTCATAAAATCATGCCCACCACTAACCGCAAACTTCGCGTCTTTCTATGCCATTCCTCGCAAGACAAGCCCATCGTGCGCGATCTCTACCAGCGACTCAACGCCGAAGGCTGGATTGACCCCTGGCTGGACGAAGAAAAACTCCTCCCAGGTCAGGATTGGGACATGGAGATTGAGAAGGCGGTGGAAGCAACGGATGTGGTGATTGTGTGTCTTTCCAATAATTCGGTGACAAAAGAGGGGTATGTTCAGAAAGAATTGCGCACTATTGTAAATAAGGCTTTAGAAAAACCAGAGGGCATAATTTTTATTATTCCATTGCGACTTGAAGATTGCTCTGTTCCACACAGTTTGAAGCAATATCATTATCAAGATTATTTTCCAATTGACCAAAGGAGTAAGGCATATCAGCGGCTAGAGAACGCCTTGAAAAATCGTGCTGAATCGCTAGAGATTCCTGTCGAATTAACGCCAACTGACTTTTATAAATTCATATCCATTTCCCCGCAAAATATGGTTCCACCTTTTTGGATAGCAAAATATCCTGTAACAAATGCTCAATTCGAAAGGTTTTTAAACGCACCTGATTATTATGATAAAAGCCTTTGGGTAGATTTTCCAAAATTCGATGAAGATTGTATGCCCGAAAAGAATAATTGGGGTGATATGGCTTTACGGTTTTATGACGGGGAGGTGCCTGAGTTTAGACCAAGTGCTTGGGATGATCCGAATTTTGGATTTGTCAATAAAAATGTTCCTGTTGTTGCAGCAACTTGGTATGAAGCAAATGCTTATTGCAAATGGGTCTTTAGACATTGGCGCGAATTACCTGAATCGAAAGCCAATCCATCATTGCAGCCAGTTGAAGTAAGACTGCCAACAAGGAAGGAATGGCTGATTGCTGCTGGTGGAGACAATCCTTTGAATCGCTTTCCTTGGGATGCTCCTGGAAAAGTTACAAAAAATGTTAGAGAAATATTTCGGCGAGCGAATGTTGCTCATCAAGTCGACCACACTGCACCCGTTGATGCTTATCCCGAAGGCGTTAGTCCTTATGGCGTGATGGATATGTGTGGGAATGTTTGGGAATGGCTAGCCAACCCCTTTATGAGCGAAAGAAGAGTTCTTGATAAGGAACAGTTAGAAAATGGGGAGCATACAGGATGGATGAGTCCAGAGGGGTATGCATTGATGGAACTTTGTGGCGGTTCATGGAAGGAGTTTGAAAACTCTGCCAATATTTCGGGGAGGAAAGCAGACTTTCCAGAAAGCAGAGAATGGGATTGGGGATTTAGGTTGGTCGCTACTCGCTATTTCATTAGGTAGAACCAAAAACATCCGAAGATTGCTGAACTTCGGATGTCATTTTTGCCAATTTCCCGAATCCTGATTTCCCAATTCCCAATTTCCTACTTCCCCAACCTCCCCCTCTCCTCCTCCACCACCGCCTCCTCCAACTTCTTGAACAACGGACCCGGCTGATTCAACTTCTGCCCGGGCTTCAAGTTGCTGGGCTTCCCAATTTTCCCCAAACAAGATATTATTTTTGCGGTTGGAATATAACCGATAAGGGAATGGCTGCAACTTCATGATGGTCGCCATCACCTTCTTTGGCTTCAACTTTGAAATAATATCGTCCTGCCTCGCTCAAAGGTAAGCCGGGAAATTTAACTTTGTGGCGATGTCTCTCGGCTGCTGATAGATCAATTTTGGCCTCATAGACCACATTGGATTTTCCCGAAGGCGTGACAAATGTAATTCGTTCCGTCCCTTCAGCAGGCTTGTCACTTTCCCGTCTTTCCCAAAGCGTAATCAGTTCGAGAGGAAAAGGCAAAAAACCGTCTGGCTTGGGTTCAGCGTTGATCGAAATTTGTTCAATGACATCTTGAATGCTGACATTGTTTGTCTCGACATCAATTACTGAACGCGAACAAAGAACAGTCCAAACATGTTCAATCATATTCTCTCCTATCAAGACGAGGAACGTCCATAGGATGTATATATTTCTAGTCGAGGCCAATTGGGAACGGGATAAGCTTCTTGGCTTTGGTACTCAGCATCGGTACTTATGTTGACCTCTGGGAGCCGGATTTTTTCAAAGTGAATAGAAACGCTAGTGTTTAGAGCCTTTGCCACTTTCTGCAAAAACTTTGCTGAAGGGTTGCTTAGTCCGCTTTCGAGACGAGAAATATTGGCTTGTTTGGTTTCAGCGCGTTTCGCGAGTTCGGCTTGTGACCAGCCTTTTTCCATGCGAAGGCGAAGAATATCATCCGCCAAATCAAGCAGAGTTTTTAATTCCTGTTCCGTCTCTTGATATTCCGCGTCACCTTCAAGTTTTTTGAAATAATCTTTGTAGTTCATGATAACCTCTTGATTCTCTCAAGATAATCTTTTTGATACTCTATTGCTCTATCAATTTCGGATTCAGGCACTTTATCTGATTTTTTCTTGAACCCATGTGTAATTATGAATTTGTAGCCATCAAAGAAGAAATACAGCAAACGGATGTTACCTTGATGGGTTTCCTTTCGTAATTCCCAAATATGCTCACGAAGCGGTGCAACATAAGGGCGTCCTAATTCCGTGCCATATTCTTCGAGACGTTGAAGAGACCTTCTGATGAAAACCTTCTCTTTGTTCGAAAGGCTATCAAGAAAGTCCGCCGTTGGGCATCGTCCATTGGCTCTCTTGTAAAACTCAACAATCCATTTTCGAGGCCCCATAATCCTCTTTGATGTTTATAGCATATACGCTATATAGTTTAGCATCGCAGGTTTGCAATGTCAATAGAACATCCATTCCTTTCTTCCTACTTTCCCAACCTCGCCCTCTCTTCTTCAATAACACTCTCTTCCAACTTCTTAAACAGCGGCCCTGGCTGATTCAACTTCGCGCCCGGCTTCAACTGGCTCGACTTCCAGTAGGTCGGACTGCCAGTCCGACTTACATCACGATACCTCAACACCTTATGCGACCCAAGCGAGTCGCTCACCTCTTTGGTGTACTGCTCGCCAAAAAGCGGAGTCTCATAGCCGAAGAAGCCGTGCAATCGCTCGGAAGTGAACGGCAGGAACGACGCGAAGAGCACCTTGAGCGAGTCAATCGCTTTCAGGGCGGTATAAATGGTCCTGGCCGCGGCATCTTTGTCGGTCTTGATCTCAAACCAGGGGGCGCAGGTGTCGAGGTATTTGTTGACCTCGCTCGCCAGACGCATCGCCTCCTGTAAAGCCGCGCGCAGGTGGACGGCGTCGAGTTCGCGGCCCACGGACTGGAACCCGGCCTCGATAACAGTCAGCAGGCTCAAGTCGGAGGGCCGTAGGGGCGGCGGCTCGGCCCCGCCCGTTCCAAAGTCAGGAACATGCCCATCCCAATGTTTGTCGCAGAAGGACAGCACGCGGTTCGCCAGGTTGCCCCAGGTCGCCACCAGCTCGTTGTTGTTCCGGGCGACAAATTCAGCCCAATCCCAGTCGCTGTCCCGGTTTTCGGGCATGTTGACCGTCAGATAGTAGCGCAGGGCGTCGGGGTCGTAACGGGTCAGGGCATCCCGACCCCAAACAGCCCAATTGCGCGAACCGCTGATCTTCTGTCCCTCCAGGTTCATGAACTGGTTGGCAGGCACGTCGTAGGGCAGGGTCAGCCTGACTCCCTCCCGACCTCCATCTGTCCCCCCATTCTCGCCCCACCTTATGCTGAAACTGCCGTGTTGATGAAGGGCGAGATTGGGGGGAGGTACGGGGAGTGGAGAGGGCTGGGGTGAGGGCGCAAAAATATGCATGAATTGCTCGCCAGCGCCCATTAGTTCAGCCGGCCACATGGCAGTGTGGAAAAAGATATTGTCCTTGCCGATGAAATAGAAAGCCCTGGCGTCGGGATTCGTCCACCAATCCTGCCAAGCCGTGAGGTCGCCATTGATCTTAGCCCACTCGATGGCTGCCGAGAGATAACCGATGACCGCCTCGAACCAGACGTACAGGCACTTGTCATCCCAGCCTTCGACCGGGACAGGCACGCCCCAGTCGAGGTCGCGCGTGATGGGACGCGGCTTGAGGCCCTCGGCTTCGATCTTGCCGAGCGATTCACCCAGTACGGTCTCGCGCATGTAGTCAGCGCGCGCGCGCAGGAAGTTCTTGACCTCTGGTTCTAACATGGATAGGTCGAGGTAGAAGTGTTCGGTATCGCGCAGTTCGAGCGCGCCGTCGCCGGTTTTGGCGCGTGGATTGATGAGTTTTTCGGGTTCGAGCACGTTGCCGCACTTGTCGCACTGGTCGGAGCGGGCAGCGTCGTAACCGCAGAGGTAACAGGTCCCTTCGACGTAGCGGTCAGGGAGGAAACGGTCAGCGGATGGCGAAAACCATTGCGGGCGCGTCTCGGTGTAGAGAAAGCCGTTCTTTTGCAGCGCCAGGAAGATGCTCTGGGCGACCTTGAAATGGTTCTCAGTGTGGGTGGTGGTGAAAAGATCAAAGGAAATGCCCAGTTTTTGAAAAAGGTCGAGAAAGCCGTTGTGGTATTCTTTATAAACTTCTTCGACGGGTTTACCTTCTTTGTCCGCGGCGAGAGTGACGGGCGTGCCATGCGAATCGGTTCCCGAAACCATCAAAACATTGTTTCCCTTGAGACGATGGTAACGGGCGACGATATCCCCCGGCAAATGAGAGCCAGTGATGTTGCCGACGTGGATCTCGGCGTTGGCGTAGGGCCAGGCGATGGCGATGAGGATGTTTTCGGGCATGGTGAACTCCGTTCGGAGAGAGTAGAGAGAAGATAAGCAGAGAGTAGTGAGTGGAAAGTGGAGCGACTACTCTCTACTCTCCACTTTCTACTCTCTAAAAAACAAAAGGCCGTCCGCGTGACTGGACAGCCCGTAAAACTGGTAAGCAATATCCTACGCTTCCCGCGCGGCTGCCCAAGCGCGGCGAGACATGGCCATAGCCATCATCATTCGCATCAAGGACAGGGAGGAGCGTGAGTTCATAGATGATAGTTTAAGCGCAAGGGAGAGGTTTGTCAATGGAATTACTTCGCTTCATCTACCCTCAAACTTTACATCTTCGATGCTCACACCCTTGCCTTCCCGAAAGGCTTTGCGGGCGCGTTCGACGCGCGCCAGGAAGCGCGGATCGTGTTCCATTTTGTAATCAAACCAATCATCCTCGGTTTCAAATCCGATCAACACACCAGCCGGTTTCCCGTGGCGCGTGATAACAATCTGTTCCTTTTCAGCTTCCCGCAAGTAAACAGATAAATTGTCTTTTATTTTATGCAGGGGGACTTTCCTTCCTTCGCTCATTCTTTCATTCCTTCACGCTCAAGCCAAATCGCTGACTGCTCTTTCAAAACAACGGCGATGATCTCAATTGTATGTCCCGTTATATCGTAATAGATTCGATATTCATCCACTCGTAAACGATATTGAGGACTGGATAAGCCCTTCAATCGTTTTATACGGCTTTTACTCTCTTTGTCCGGTTCGTATTGCAGATGTTGTTCAATGGCATCCAGAATTTTAGCCCGTGCGTTTGCTTTCAAGGAACGCAGGTCGTCAATGGCATCCGAGAAGAACAGGATTTCGTAGCTCATGAAATTAATTATGGCTATATTATAGCCATAATTTCAAAACTTTCAAGGGAAATTACAAGTATTCCTTCAACTGCCTCGCCCTGCGCGGATGGCGCAACCTCCTCAGCGCTTTCCCTTCGATTTGCCTGATCCTCTCCCGCGTCAGGCCGAATTTCTCCCCCACCTCTTCCAGTGTATACGGTGTGCCGTTTTCCAGACCAAAGCGCAATCTTAGCACACGCGCTTCGCGCGGTGAGAGCGTACCCAGCACTTCGTCTATCTTTTCTTTGAGCATGGACTCGTAGGCGGCTTGCATCGGCGTCGGGCTGAATTCGTCTTCGATGAACATGCCCAATTCCGAATCCTCATCATCCCCCACCGGGCTTTCCAGCGAAAGCGGCAGCCAGGAGACCTTGAGTATCCACTGTACTTTGCGCAAGTCCAGGCCCAGTTCCAGCGCCAGTTCTTCCGGCGTGGGCACGCGGCCGTATTTCTGCTCCAATTCGTGGGTGGTCTTGTATACCTGGCGGATACGGTCAATCATATGCACCGGCACGCGGATGGTGCGCGCCTGGTCAGCGATGGCGCGCGTGACGGTCTGGCGGATCCACCAGGTGGCATATGTCGAAAAACGGAAACCCCGGTGCAGGTCATATTTCTCAACTCCTTTCATCAGGCCGAGATTCCCCTCTTGAATCAAATCCAAAAATGGCACGCCGCGTCCCATGTAACGTTTGGCGATGCTGACCACCAGCCGCGTGTTGGCCTTGATGAGATGGTCACGCGCCAGCAGGCCGTCATGTACCAGGGCTTCCAGCCGGGCGTGTTCGAGCGTATGCTTGCGCCCGCTAAGGAGTACGAGTTTATTCTTGGCTTCGCGGCCGGATTCGATGCGCATTGCCAGGTCGAGTTCCTCCTCGACCTTCAACAGTGGGACGCGCGACATTTCTTTCAGATACATCCCGACCATGTCGTCGCTGGGGATGGAAAGGGTATCCGCTTCCAGCCACGGCTCCGCTTCGGGTTCGAGAGCTTCTTCGCCGTGTACCGCATCGTAGTTTTCCGGGTCAACAATATCCACTCCGCGATTGCGCAGCACCAGCATGATCACGCTCAAACGCTCGGCGTCCTTGCCGACTTCGGGATAAAGTTCCACCAGGTCATCCGTGGTCAAGTAACCCTGGACGGAGGCCTTCTCCAGGAGCATATTCAAAGCTTCCTTGTGCCGTCTACGCCGATCCGGATGCGGCACGATTATTTACCTTCCTGACAGATACCCGGCATAGGACCTCATTTTCCCAGCAGCGGCGTCAAGGCTGCGAACAGCGATTCGGACGGCGTGCCTTGGTGACCGCAATCAACTCGGTTCAGGTCCTCGCCGCACAGCGGACACAGGCCTTTGCAATCCGGTTTACAAACCGGGCTGATGGGAACTTCAAGCAGTGCGTACTCACGCATCAGCAATTCCAGATCTATGTGACCGTCTTCGGGCAGGATCAGGTCGGAATCGGTGACGGAGCGTTTGTCGAAGGCATACAGTTCGGTCGCCGTCCACACCAGAGCCTGGTCAAAGGTACCCAGGCAGCGCACACAATCCAGACCCGTCAGGCCTTCAAAATCGGCCTGGAGTAAAAGCCCCTGTGGGGTGCGGCTGAGCCGGGCGGCGCCCTTGAACTCGGCCAGGATCAGATCCTCCCCCAGCCGCATCTTGGGATAATCGAAATTAAAATCACGGCTCGAACCAATCGGTTGGTTGATGAGAAATCCGATATTGAGCCGTAGGGGACGACGAGGATTAGCCACGGTTATTCTTGATTAAGGGGATATAAGCGTTTTCATTCTAGCACATCGGAGTCTCGAAGTCAAGAAACGAATTTTTAAGATTCCCGTCAGGTTGGGTATTATACCTGGCCGGCCCTCAAATCCAACTCTTCCTTCCCACCCAGTTTCTCCTGGATGTGCTGCACGACGATCTCCAACGCCTGCGGCTGGTGGACGTAATCCAGGTCGTCGGTGCGGATGGTCAGCACCGGGCTGAGGTCATAGGCCTGCAGCCACTCGTCATAGAATGAATCCAGCCGGGAGAGATAATCGGGTGAGATGCCGGTCTCGATGTTGCGGGCGCGGCGGCGGATGCGCTCCATCAGCACTTCCACGGGGCATTTCAAGTACACCAGCAAATTGGGGGAAGGCAGGCTTCCCATCACCAGGTCAAAGAGACGGCGGTAGGCCAGGTAATCGCGTTCGGCCATGTCGCCCATGTGAAGCAGGGCGCGCGCAAAGATATAAGCGTCCTCGTAAATGCTGCGGTCGAGGATGGCAGAACGCGGGTCGCGAGCCGCTGCCAGGTATTGCTCGGCGCGGTGTCCCAGGAAGTAGATTTGCAGGTGAAAGGCCCAGGCGTGCATGTCGGCATAGAAATCCGGCAAATAAGGGTTATCGGCCACCGATTCGTACTCGCTGCGCCAGCCCAGCCGCGCCCCGATCCGCTCGGTCAGGGAGGTTTTCCCTGTCCCGATATTTCCAGCAACGACGACAAGACGTTTCGGCATAACTCCTCCAAAGGATAGAATGCTCGACCGAGTAGGCCTTTCTGCGTGCAGAACCTGCGGTCGGCGGCAAGCAGCGTCATCTGCCGAATCGGCTTTCGGCTAACACTCACTATACCCGCAGGTATAGCACTTCCTGCACCCCTCCTCATTGACCATCGTGGCCTCGCCGCACTCCGGGCACAGGTCGCCCATCTTCATTGGCATCGGCCTGGGCGTTTCGTCCAGCGTCTCTTCGCCGAAATGCCCGTTGCCAGAAGTTTTCTTCTCCATCACATCTGGATCGGTCTCGCCTCTCAGGTACTCGTTCAACACCTGACCGACGCCATCCGGCAGCGAGCGGACGCGGTGCGGGCCGAAACCGAGCGAGCGCCCACCGCCAATGCCGGAGAGTTGTTTGACCACTTCCGCAAGCCGGTCGCGCGGGGCAATCGGCGAGGCCAGCCGCAAGACATACGAGATCAGCCGCCCGATCGCCTCCGAGACGGCAGCCGTCTCAGAACCGGCCTTGGCTGTGTTGAGGAAAACTTCAAAGGGATGTCCGTCGCCATTCTCGTTGACGGTGACAAATGCCTTTCCGAGCGGCGTCTCGACCCGGTACGTGCGCCCGACCAAGGCGCGGGGGCGCGGCTTCTTGGATTCATTCCAGGCGGCTACCTGGGTGGCAATGATATCCGCAGAGACGTCTCGTCGCGCCGAAGGCCTACCGTCAAGGCCTACTCGGTCGGCAGCATCCCCGCCAGGGGAGCGCACAGTATCCCCGGCAGGGTGGGATCGGGCAGCCTCTCCATTCGGAGAACGGAAATTCTCGACCACCACTTGCTTTTTACGCGCAGCGCCTACCCGGTGCGCAGCACCTACCCGGTTCGCTGCCGAGTAGGCGCTGCGCGTGGCTTTGGTCTCCAAGACCACTTTTTCACGCGAACCGGTCACGTAAACCGTGATGCCCTTGCAACCCAGTTCCCAGGCCAGCATATAAGCCTGGGCGACTTCATCCTGCGTAGCCGCCTCGGGGAAGTTAATCGTTTTGGAGAGCGAGTTATCCACGAAAGCCTGCATAGCCGCCTGCATTCGGACGTGTTCTTCAGCGCTGATATCCGCCGAAACGACGAAAATATGCCGGATCGATTCTGGTACTTCGGGGATATCCTGGCAGGTGCCATGTTCCATCACGCGCTCGATAATCTTCCGGCGGGCCGCGTCGTTCATGCCAGCCGCAGCCAGCGCAGCCTCGAAGCGCGGGCTGGCATAAGTCAACTGCAGGTCTTTGCCCTGGTCGTTAACATGGCGGACGTAGGCCAGGGCGAAGACCGGCTCGCAGCCGTATCCCTCGCAGCCGGCGACCGTGGCAATCGTGCCGGTCGGCGCGACGGTGGTCTGCGCGGCGTTGCGGATACCGTGGCCACGAATGCCCTCAACGATCTCTTCCCAATTCAAAGAGGGGCGGTCCCAATCATGCTCATACTTCACCATCGACTTGGGCGGAGTCCACGTCATATCCTCCATATCGT
>JBDRTP010000491.1:0-7783 GCA_043823965.1 Chloroflexota bacterium | reverse complement strand
CGATAGCACCAGCAATTGCCCGAAGGCGTAAGCATAGACGTAGAAGGGTGTATTGTAAATGTGCGGGATGGAAATCCATTCCCACTTGAATTCGTCGCTCAGTTCCACCGCATCCCCGAACTGGTCTTTCAGGTTTTCCATGTAAGCCGCCGCCAGCTCGTCCACCGAGGCATTCTTGACCAGCATCGCGTGCGCCTGCCGCTCGAACAGGGCAAAATAGGCCTGGCGCATAATCGTGGCGTAAGAGTCATCCACCTGGCGGAAGAGCATGTCACGCCGCACCGATTCGTCGCTCTCCTCGGCCAGCAATTTGTCCACCAGCATCATCTCGCCGAAGGTGGAGGCGGTCTCCGCCAGTGGCAGGGACGAGTGGAAGGTGAAGATGGTGTGATGAGCAGCGAGCATGGCGTGGATGGCGTGACCGAGCTCGTGGGCCATGGTGGCCACGTCGTCGGCGCGTGACTGGTAGTTGAGTTTGACCCACGGTGCTATCTCCGGGACGACGCCCCAGCAGAACGCGCCGGATTGCTTGCCCTTGCGCACCTCGCTGTCGAGGTGGTTATCTTCAAAGACACGCCGGGCATGTTTACCGAAATCGGGATGGAAAGCGCTGAACGAATCCAGCACCATTTCGGCGGCTTTACCGTACTCGTAAGTTTTATCCGATTTGACCACCGGCGCGTAGATGTCGTAGCGGCGCAGGCGTTCCATGCCGAGATGTTTTGCCTTCAAACGGAAATACCGCTGGAAGAGGGGGGCGTTCTTCCCGGCCACTTCCAGCAGAGTGTCCACGGCTTCATCGGGGATGTCGTTGGACAGGTTGCGCGCCGCAATCGGATTGGCGAACTTGCGCAGGGTCAGGTTTTCGTTGCGCCAGTCGCGGGCCAGGGTCTGGTACATCTGGCCGAGGATGGAACCGTCCGCGCTGTAGACGCGGTAGAGTTCCTGATAGGCTTTCGCCCGCAGGTCGGGGGCTGCGCCGCGGATAAAGGGACTGAGTTCGCCACGCGTCAGTTCTTTTGTTTCGCCATCCACTTCCAATTTGAAGACGTAGCGGTTGGTCAGGGCGTCGTAAAGCGTGACCAGCGCCTGCGAGCCGGTGACGTTCTTGAGATTGACAATCTTCTCTTCCGGCTCAGTCAGCGTGTGCGGCTTGAAGAGGCGCATCACTTCGAGGTGGTAGCGGTAATCGCCGGAGGCGTCCATCAGTCTTTTGGCGTTGGCCTCGTCCAGGTCTTTCCACCACAGGCTGAAGAACAGGCTGCGGTTTTCGAGTTCGGCCATGAACTGCTGGACGCGGCCCATCAGGGTCTGGATGGCCTGATCCTGGGTGTCGGCGGCGAAGGAGAGACCGGCAAAGGCATACACTTTGTGCGCCAGGCGTGCCGTTTCCTCGGAAACTTGGACGATTTCGAGGAAGTTCGACGTGGCAATTTCCGGTTTCAGTTGTGGGCGGAGTTTTTCGAAATCGGCGACCTGCGCTTCGAGGCTTTTGAAGGCGGCTTCCAGTTCCGGCGCGTCGAGCGCGGCGAAGAGGTCGGTGAGGCTCCAGGGGGATTGGTTGTAGGACATTGTGTTCTCCAGTTTCATGTGGAATGAATGTATTTGGCTGGCACATGCTTTAGAACGATGGCTTCCAACATATCAATGTGTTGCATATTGATGAAGTAATGACATTGTTCGACGAGGCGTTGTAAATCTCGTTTGCGTGCAAGCCAGCCGCCGCCATCCACAAAATTCACAAAGGCTCGATTTTCTCTGTTGCGGCTGTTATTCTCAAGCACTTTTATGTGAGCAGCAAGCATATCGCGGGTTTTATTCGTCTGTCCACTACTGGTTGTTTCCTGAAATGAACTCATAATAATGACCCACGGATCTTCGATGTTGGGAATAGCAAAATCAATATCAGTGTTAATTATTCGTGAACGGCCTTTTGCGAAAGGAATGCCATGCTTTTCATGAATTGCAATCAATTCTTGTCCAATCAAACGCTCGACTTTGTGGCCTTTCCGTGCGCTGTAAGTCCCAATCATGGATTGCTTAAAACGTGTGCGTCGAGCAGCCAATGCCCCGCCCTTGATTTCGCGGTAATTGAGCGTATCCAAATAATAGCGCGGGACAAATCTCGATAGGTCTTCGTCTTTTTTACCCTCAATGAGTAATATAGCAACTGTGTGTGCAAAATAGGGATCGAGGACAATTTTGCGTTTAATCTTGGAGATGCTCCATTCGGTATCGTCAGCAGAGAATCCCCCGGAAATACGTCCCATTCTTCGCAGCAGAGAAATCATGCGCATAAATTTTTCTTCGGAAAGCTCGATGTCTTTCAAGATGACATCCAGCGCCCGGTTATGTTGGATCAAGAACTCAGTAATCGCCGTTGTCTCAATTTCAACCCCTTCTGCAACGCGTGGATCTTTGGCAATCTCAAGGAGGGATTCAACTTCAGCATCAATCCACGCTTCTAAATTCTCGTCCACATAGAAAATGGTAGTGTTGTCCCATGCTTCCTCAAAAGAAATTTTACGCGCCTGTGTTGCCATTTCTTCTCACTTCCATTTTGGCCGCTTTTAACGCTTTACCCCAGGTTGGAAATGTCTCGAGGTAAGCATCCAGGCTGTACGAGCTCATCTTTCGCACATCTTCAGGTGTGGGCAGCCGCCCTAACTTTGCAGCAATACTCTGTAATTCCAATTGTAAACTTTTTTTGCTGTATCGTGGTCGCGGCCTTTTTATACTTTGCCGTTGCACATAACCCAAGTCTTCCACTTGTTCCAACTTTTCCTGAGTGATACGGACATAGGTCTCATCTATGTCAATGGCAACATAACGGCGTCCCAACCGCTTTGCGATAATTGCTGTAGTACCTGTCCCGGCCAAAGCATCAAACACCACATCCCCTTCGTTCGTTGATAAACGAATAATACGTTCCATCAGGGCATCAGGCAGTTGACATGGATGATAATCGCGGTCTCGTCTGTGCTTTAGGCGATGTATATCTGACCATATATCGGTAAGGGGGTCTTTCTTGTCATCGCCTAGAACTTTCCGCTCTCGAATACAAGAAGCGCGCAGACAATATTGTCTTGAATCAATTTCCTTTAGTTTTTCTTGGTTGAATATGAATTTTGTCGGATGTTTTGTGTAAAACAGCAGCCCATAATGAGCGGGCATAATCTTTCCTCTCGGTTCCGAGAGGGCATCCCAGACAATCCAGTTTTTAAAATACAGACGTTTGTTTAAATAAGCCGCGTGGTACATTGTCCAATGGGGCAGGTTGAGCAGATACAATGCGCCAGTTGGCTTCAAAATGCGGATATATTCCTCTAGCCAGGAATTACACCACGCTAAATACTCGTCGCGGCTTTGAGTATCATTATAGACACTGTAACCTTTGGAGAGGTTATATGGGGGATCCGCAAACACCAAATCAACCGAGTTATCAGGATAGCGTTTGAGTATTTCTATCGCGTCTCCGTGATGGACGACATTCCACAGACCGTCTTCAAGAATCTGCGATTCTTTTGGATAATTGGTTTTAGGCCCAAAATGGGGTAAGTAATACTGGTATGTAGGTTCACCGATGGACGTTTGTGAAGTTTTTACACCCTGTGATGGGCCAACAATAATTTTGTTGCCTGCAACCATCTTTATGATGGCGCTTAATGCTGGTTCAGAGAGTTGTGCATAATTATCTTCCAGTGGGAGGCTGGTCCAAACATCAGGCGCTGCAAAACCCTCTGGATCCATTAGATGGGCCTTCCCGCCCCAGTCTCGAAGTGTCTTTCCGCAATGAGAGCAATAACCGTGAGGAAAACGGACACGATTAATTTGGAAATTGCCATTCCCTTTAGTAAACAAGAGTACTGCGGCATGAGTAGATGGTAAACCACCTGTATTTCGTTGTTCCAGCGACTTGATAGCAATCCAATATTTGAAAGTTAATCGCTGGTCAAGATAAACACCCAATTCTGGCAAGTATGTGGGGTATCCCTGAACAAACAATAATCCGCCATTCCTAAGCACGCGGACACTTTCATCAAGACATTGTTGAATTTCATCGAAATCAAACGGGGTTATTGCACCAGTAACGATAATAACAGCATCCGCCGAATCGTTCGGCGATTGCCTTAAACTCTGAATAAAATTTATTCTTGTTATGTATTCGACCATACGGTAGCTCCTCAATAAATCGTGGTCGTTCCCAATGCTCAAAAGCAGGACATGGATTACACCCTGGCCTACCCGCCACATCTTCCCGACACTTGCACCCAGTTCGGGCCGGGAGCCCGCCGGGGCGATACGGCCTGCTGCAAGTGCAGGTGTGTCCTTGCGGGAGGGCAGGCGGACGAACACGGAATTGGGTTTTTAAGCACCAATCATATCGAATCTCGACCCGTTTCTTGAACTCCAAAACGAACTCTAAACTCAAGTTCTAAGGCACGGCCTCAAAATGCTTCTGCAGCGTATTGGTAATATAGTTCTGCCAAAGCATCTGGATATCGCTTCTTTTGTAGTCGTGATTGGAGAAGGTCTGGAAGATGACACGGCCATCGAAGCAGGTCGCGATCAGGCCGTAACTTGATTTTTCCTTGACATGGCCGCCGGCCAGCAAGATGGCATTGCTGCCCGATGTCAGTCGGATGTAGTCTCCACCTTTATCAAACCAAACGGGACTATAGTGGATCAAAGAGAATCCACTGTTGGGTGTGGAAAAGACAGGATGCTTCGAATCCAGGATATAGATGGAATCCACGTCTTTCCTCACGGACTGGAAGGTAATGCCGCATGGCGCCGTCAGGGACATGATGCGTCCATTGGCCGTATCGGAGAGGTACCACATTTCGACGATCAGCGCGGTCTTGTCTTGAATCACTTTAGGCGCGATGACATCCCAGAATTCTCCCTGGATACTGTCCCTGTTCTCGGCCGCGACGATGATCAGGTCCCAGGGCGTGCTCGAATTCAAGTCTCCCAAAAAACGCCCCATTGCATCACCGTCATACTTGTAATTCAAACCCATCATGTCAAGCGTATCCTTAACCCAGGGTCCTAGATTTGACAGGACTAGATCTTCGTAGACCAAGATTTTTGCTGATTTCATGCGCTCATCAAGACTCTGCGTCGGTGTGGCGGGGATAGAAGGGGGGACGGCAAGCGTATTGATCTGCGGTGGTGTAGCGGGGATAGCAGTAGGGACGGCAAGCGTATTGATCTGCGGAGGTGTGTAGGTGGGCAATAGTGTATAGGTTGGGAGCGGCTGCACTCCTTGGGTCGCCTGGCCGGCCTGCGCAGGCTGCGCGACCAGCGTGGCATTCTGGATGGCCTGCAAAGTGAGCTGAATTTGCATCGCCACTTTCGTGGGATCGCTGTCGGTGGATGATGCTGGAAGATTACAAGCCAGCAGCGAAAAGATGATCACAGCCGTGAATGCAAATAGACTGTTACGAGCTTTGGTGGTCATGGTAGCCTCCTTGTATATAAAAAGACGGGTAAATGTTTTCTCTTGTGCTTCTGCAAACCATTATACATTGAATCGGATATGCACGATTTCTCCGTCTTGCACTATGTATTCTTTCCCTTCCAGGCGCAGTTTGCCTTTGGCGCGGGCTTCAGCCAGCCCCCCCAGGGCGGACAGGTCATCGAAGGCCACCACCTCAGCGCGGATGAAACCTCTCTGCAGATCGGTGTGGATTTCACCTGCGGCCTCATAGGCGTTTGCGCCGCGCTTGACCGTCCAGGCGCGCACCTCGTCATCGCCGACGGTGAAGAAGGATTGCAGGTTGAGCAGGACGAGCAGCGGCTTGCGGGTCAGCAACCCAAAGCCGGACAGATGTTTTTCTTCTTCGGCGGTGATTTCCACTTCGCGTAAAGGCTTTTCGGCAGAGAGTTCGGCGTGCAGGCGGGTGAAAAGCGTTGTCTGGCGATTTCAAAGGAAACATTCATGCCAGGATAGCGCACTGCCACCGAGTAACTTTCCAACTGGCGTAGGCTAATACGCAAGGCTTCGAAGTTTTTATCCAGAGAAACGCACAGATCAAGCAGGGGCATCAGGTTATGGCGCGGTAAAAATTGTACGCCATATTCCTGCAAATAGGCTTTGAGGTACTTTTCGGCGCATTGCTGGCAATGGAAACAAGCGGTATCGGGAATAGGAAACTCTCCCGCATGGAGCGCCAGGTCAGCCGTATAAAAGTCGTTCTCGGCTTTGGCGACCCACTCGCTAGTGAGTTCTTCCATACAAAACTTTCCCTTTTTGAGTCACTTCGCGCAGGAACCAGTCCCCAAGTTTTTTTCGCCTTTCGAGTACACTTCTCGAACGCACAATAACATCCACGCTGAATGAGAGCGGCGGTAAGGATTCCATGATTTCTAATGCTGTTTCCATTTCCCCTTTGGGCGAGTCCATCACAACCAGCAGGTCCACGTCGCTCCAGCCGTCCGGTTTCCCATAAGCATGCGACCCAAAGAGGATAATCTCCTCCGGGTTAAAGCGTTCGGCAATGTGCGCTGCCATGGCGCGGATGGCGCGCATGGGAATACGCGTTCGCCGGTTAACCGGAGGGACTTGAAAGGCTGTCTGTGTCGCCATAGCCGCATTATACGCTATCACACATTAAACCGGATATGCACAATTTCCCCATCCTGCACGATATATTCTTTCCCCTCCAGGCGCAGCTTCCCTTTGTTGCGCGCTTCGGCCAGCCTCCCCAGGGCGATCAAATCATCGTAGGCGACCACCTCGGCCCGGATGAAACCCTTCTGCATGTCAGTGTGAACCACTCCGGCGGCTTCCGGGGCAGTGGCGCCGCGCCGGACAGTCCAGGCGCGTAATTCATCGGAGACGACCGTGAAGAAGGATTGCAGGTTGAGCAAATTATAGGAAAGTCGAATGATGCGATTCAGGCTGAGTTCTTCGATGCCGAACTCTGCCATAAACAGAGCGGCATCTTCAGGCGGCAATTGGGCGATCTCCATCTCCAGTTTGCCTTGCAGGGCGGCTGAGGGGCGATCTTGGGTGAGGGCTTCGCAATCCGGGAGGGTTTGTCCCTCGCCCACGTTCAGAAGGATGAGCACCGGCTTGCGCGTCAACAAGCCAAAGCCGGAGAGATGCTTTTCATCTTCGACGGAAATGTCAACGCTGCGTAACGGCTTTTCCGCCGAAAGAATCTCGTGCAGACGGGTGAAGAGCGCCGTCTGCCGCTCATTGAGGATTTTGTCGGTGCCGCCTTTTTTGCGTTCCTCGCTCAACCGCTCCAGCTTTCGCTCGACGGCAATCAGATCGTTGAGCAGCAGTTCGCTGTCCATCGTAGCGATGTCACGCGCCGGGTTGACGCTGCCTGCCGGGTGCGGGATGTTGTCATCCGCAAAACAGCGCACCACGTGCAGGAAGCCGTCCATCTGCGCCAGTTGATTCAGCAGCGTGCCGGAGATGCCGCTTCGCGAAGCACCCTGTGGGTTGGCGGCGCCGCCTTCCAGTCCGGCGATGTCGGCGTAGGTGACTTTAGCGTAGGTTTTCTTCTTTGGTTGGAAGATTTCTTCTAGACAATCCAGACGCGGGTCGGGGACATCCACCACCGCGGTATGGACTTCGATCCGCCCGGCGCTGGCAGTCGTCGGGGCGCTGCCGCGCGTCAGGGCATTGAAGATGGTCGTCTTGCCGGATTGTGGCAGGCCGATGATACCGAGTTTCATGTTCTTTGGGTTGCAGGTTAGAAAGTTGAAAGTTGAAGGTTAGGAGTTGCGAGTTAGTGGTGCTATTCGAACAACTCCTTCAAGGGGA
>JBDRTP010000490.1:0-3861 GCA_043823965.1 Chloroflexota bacterium | reverse complement strand
ACGGAGGCAAAAATCAAAGACATGGAAGAGGACACTTGTATCGTTCAGACCACGGGCTTATGCAAGACCTACGGGGATGGTGCGGCTGTCCCCGCACTAATAGATGTCTCGCTCTCTATCCCCTCCGGGAAGTTTCTAGCCATTTGCGGCCCTTCTGGATCAGGCAAGTCTACGCTACTCAACCTGATTGGCACGTTGGATCATCCTACCTCGGGCCGCCTGATTGTGGATGGGGTAGACATAAACTCGCTAAAAGGGGACAGTCTGGCAGATTTCCGACGTGCAAAGATCGGCTTTGTCTTCCAACTCTTCAACCTGGTGCCTGCGCTTACCGCACTCGAGAACGTTATGCTGCCTCTGCTTCCCTACCAACGAGGTCTATCTTTCAAGTTAGAGAAACGGGCACAAGAGTTACTGGAGGGCCTCGGTCTGAGAGAGCGGTTGCATCACTTGCCCGGCCAACTCTCTGGCGGTGAACAACAGCGTGTGGCTATCGCTCGCGCGCTGATCAATTACCCAAAACTGATTCTGGCCGACGAGCCAACAGGCAATCTGGATTCCCAGAGCGGGGAAGAGATTGGCCGCTTGCTACGGCACCTGAACCGTGATCTGGGCCTGAGCGTGTTGCTTGTGACACACGATGCAAATATTGCCGCCTACGCCGATCAGGTGGTCCATCTGCGGGATGGGCGGCATGTAGAGCAAACTTAGTGCTATGTCGGGTGTTCTGTCGCTGTATTCTCTTACCCTCTCGCGAATGGTCATTGGCTTTGTCTTTGCTATATCAGGCATCGGCAAACTTCGTGATCTCTCGGCGTTCGAGCGAGCCATCGTCAACTTCCAAATCCTACCCAAAGGGCTTGCCAGACTGTCGGCGTATCTTTTTCTGCTGGGTGAATTGGCGATCGTCATGCTTATGCTTTCAGGTGGTTGGTTTCTGAAGCCCGGGTTCTTGCTGGCTTTCTTCTTGCTGATCGTCTTTTGCGTCGTTCTTCTGTCCGTGCTAATTCGTGGGATTCAAACCCCTTGCAACTGTTTTGGTATATCTCAAAAGCCAGTTTCGCTCTATGACATAGTGAGGAATGTTGGTTTCATTGGATGTGTATTTGTAGGATGGGAATCCATTCCGATAGTACCCACAACGCAAGCAAGCCTGGTAGAACTGGCTTTTCTTGGGCTTATGGCACTTGCGTTCGTGACGCTGTGGAGCCGCCTGGGCGAAGTGGTTGAACTGTTCCGCATTTCCTGAACGGATCTCCCCCGAAGGAGGAGAGCAGATGGAGGCAATCCTGATCATCAGTTCGTTCTTACTTTGGGTGTTGGTGCTTCTCAACATGCTGCTCATCCTGGGCCTGGCGCGACGGATGCGGGCAGTGTTTCCCAGGATGGAGTTTCTAAAGGTTGGGCAGCCCGCACCGGATTTTGCCGCCCAGACGTTGCAGGGTGAGACAGTAACCCTCTCGACATATGCCCAACGGGCGATAGTGTTTGTTTTCATCTCGCCGGATTGCAAACCGTGTCACGATGAACTGCCGAGGCTTGAGGGCCTGCGACCCAAGGCTAAGCAGTTTGGGGTTGAACTCGTACTTGTAAGCGATGCCAATGCGACGAAGACCCAATCGCTTGTCGAGGAGCACAGGCTAGACTTGCCAATCCTTATTGCCCCTAGGGAGAATAATCCTTTCTTTTCTGATTACAAGGTCATGGGCGCACCTTTTTACTGCCTGGTTGATACTCAAGGGAAGGTACAGGCCACAGGAATGAGCTTATTCGACATCGAGCGGAAAATGGAGGCGCGCGAGGCGAAAGGAGGTGATGAGAGAGGAAAATGAAAAATAAGGCATCCCACCAAACAAATCGGACTTTGAGAATTTGAAAGAAGGAGGAACCCAAAATGTTGAAAGAATACCTGTTAGAAGCCACATCCCTACTGGCAGAGGCAGTGCTGGGTGCGCCAGTGCAGGCACGGGCAGGATGTCCTTCATGGCCATTCTGTGGCTATATTTTAGATAACTGTGGCTCCTGTGGCGCAGAGAAGAAGAAACGTTTGTGGTGCTATTGCAATCACTTAAGTATCTGCTGTACGTATGTGGATTGTGTGTACTGCTGACGGTTAAACAGGGTAGGCCACAACCGGTCCCCTTCCTCTCCGCTGGGACGGTGAACCTGAAGGGATCACTGTCCCAGCCTTTTTACCGTTGTGAGACGCTGACCATGATTTTCCGATCGGTTTTCTAAATGCGAATGCGCTCTGTTCTCCTTTTTCTGGGCCTGCTGGCCGTCAGCGCCGGGGTGCTGCTAGTCGCCGCCGCCTCGCAGACGAGAATGGTCGTCGTGGATCGAGATCTCAGCCGCTACTGGCGCACCACCTATGATATCCTGGTGCGGCCGGGGGGGGCGCGTTCGCCGATTGAAGAGAAGTATGGCTTAGTAGAAGCAAATCACCTCTCAGGTATTTGGGGCGGGATCACTTTTAAGCAGTATGAGGCGATCAAATCCATTCCTGGTGTGGAGGCGGCAGCCCCGATCGCGATGGTTGGTTATGTGGGCGGGGTGGCACAGGGTAACGAGATACCGTTTCCACCACTTCCTGGGGCGTACGCGTTTGACGAGACGGTTACTGTAGATGACGGGAGCCGCACCTACATCCCGTCCGAATTTCCGATGCGCCATTATTACTACTTTGATCGAAATCCTCAGGAACGTCCTCCTGATTCGGAAGAAGCCTACCTATATCTCGGTGGCCTCACTGTCAACCATTATTCACCAACAGTAAATGGCGCCTTCCGGTTTCCTATCTTCATGGCTGGCGTCGATCCGCTCCAGGAAGCAACACTGGTGGGACTGGATCAAGCGCTGTTAGAAGGCCGATATCTCACAAGGGACGAATCGTTAGCGTCGCAAATGGAGTTTGTCCCTGTTTCCGGCTCTAATATTCCCGAGGCGCTGATCAACCTGCCTATCTTAATCAACGCCACCACCTATCTCAATCTATCCTATCGTGCTGAACTGAAACGGGTAACCTTGCCTCCGGATGTGGTTACGGTAGAAGATATCCTGGCGCGAGGAGGCACAGATTACCTGAACAGACTCCCTTCAGAGACAGTGGCTGTTGCCGTGTTGGATAGCCAGGGGATGTATCGAAAGATGATTGAGAGCCTCCATTCTCAGTCCATCTTATTGGGTGGATGGGGCACGGCCAGCATCGCTAGCGCGCTTGTGTATCGTGAGGCGGCACCGTTACCTACCCACAGCGGCCTTGTGTTCGAGATCCAATTTCCTGAGGACCCCGGTGGCCAGGCCGAGATCCATTACCGCCGCTCGCTGGAGGCTGAGTTCAACGTATTTTACATATGGGATATCAAAGGCATTTTCGACATCGAGGATCTCCCTAAGCCGGCCGATATGAGCCGCGTGCCACTGGAGACGTATTTCCCACCCATCGCCATCCTGCGCTACGACGAGCAGGGCAACCCGGTGGAGCCGCCCCGCGAGCTGCGCCCCACCCTCAACCCGGCCGGCTACATCCAGTCCCCGCCCATGATGCTGACCACCCTGGAAGCGGCGCGCGCCCTGCGCGGGGATGCGGCCATCAGCGCCATTCGTGTGCGCGTGGCCCTGGAAGGCTGCCCGACAGAGCAACCCGAAACCTGCACCCTGACCCCGGCTGCCCAACGCAAGATCGAAGCCATCGCCATCGAAATCCAGCGCCAAACCGGTTTGGATGTGGACATCATGGTGGGCTCTTCGCCCAAACGCATCTTGGTGCACGTGCCAGGGATAGGCTACGTCGAGGAGCAGTGGATTCAGAAGGGAGTCAACCTGATCTACAAGCAAGGCATCCAGAGCGGCAACTGGCTG
>JBDRTP010000489.1:0-4817 GCA_043823965.1 Chloroflexota bacterium | reverse complement strand
CGTGCGGGCCAGCAAATCCTGGAGCAGGGTGCGCTCCTCGAACAGTCGAATAGCGCGGCGGGCATCATCTGACTCGATGAATTCCGGCTCGGAAAGGACGTTGGTCAAGCCATCCAGATAAATCTCACCGGAGACGCGCTGGTCACCGCGATTCATGTCCTGCAAGACCAGAGTCAAGATATCCTTCTCCAACGCGTCTCCGCTCGGGTTGAGGCTGGCCATCTCATCCGTCGTGCGGCTCTGGCAAATCTGGTTTAGCCGATTGGCGGCTGTGCTCAGTTGTTCCTGCGAGACCGGCTCGGCCAGGGTCAGGATCTGTTGGCTCACTTCCCCACCGACCAGCACCAGCACCATCAGCACCTGACGGCCCTGGGTGGAGATCAACTCAAGGTGCTTGTAGCGCGCCCTCTTGGCGTGCGGTGCAGTGATCAGTGAGGCGGCGCGGGATTGATGCGCCAAAATGGAGGCCGCCAGGTGCATCCATTGCTCCACGTCCTGGCGCGCCTGATAGAACTGGTGACTGATAGTATTCCGGGTGGCATCCGGCAGGTCGGTCTGGTAGACAAAGTGGGTGACGAAATAACGATAGCCTTCCTCGGTCGGGACGCGCCCGGCGGAGGTGTGCGGCTGGCGCAGGTACCCGGCCTCGGTCAGCGCGGCCATCTCGTTTCGGATGGTCGCCGAACTCATATCGAGCTTACAGCGCTCGATCAGGTTCTTCGAGCCGACCGGCTGGGCCGTCTCGATATAGTCGCGCACCACCAAGCTGAGGATCAGTTTCTGGCGTTCGGTTAGTTCATCCATGTCATCTCAATATTTTAGCACTCCGAGAGTGCGAGTGCTAAAACACAAGTCATAATCATATCATGGCTAAAAAGAGGCGTCAATAAGAGGAGCGTTAGAATGTGCAGGAGCATGTGGATGTGGCGTAGATCGCTCACCGCCGCCAGAACTGAAACAACTGCAGCCCCAAACCGGCCAGGTTGAGCGGGATTCCCAACCCGTTCGCGATCAAAAAGACAGACTTCCAAAACAGGTCATTGATAAACGGTACGTACCACAGCACCAGAAATACGATCCAGACCAACGCGCCGCGCGTTTCGGCCATTCTGAGACGAACCTCCCGGTTCAGGTACGGCTCGATCGCCCCATAACCGTCGAATGGCGGAAGCGGGATCAGGTTGAGCAGCGCGGCGGTGATTTGCAGCAAGGCCAGGAAAGCCAACCCAGGCCAGACACCCCCGCTTGTCACCGGCGATAAGCGCAGGATGACTGCCAAAATGAGGCCCAGGATTAAGTTTGAGATCGGTCCGGCCAACGAGACTGCGCTCACCCAGCGGCCGTTACGCAGCCGCCAGGTCTCGATGTAGACCGCCCCACCCGGTAACCCAATCCCACCCAACAACAGGAACAGGAGCGGCAGGAGCAGCGAATAGAGCGGATGGGTGTATTTCAGCGGGTTAAAAGTCAGATAGCCCTTCTCGCGCACGCTGGTATCGCCGCCCAGATAAGCCACCAGTGCGTGGGAAAACTCGTGCAAGCAGAGTGAGAAAATCCAGCCGATGAGTACGATTAAAAAGGTCATTGCTGGTCGAAGGTTTTATCGCTCATGCAGTCACCCCCTCGCGCTGGACTGCCTGATAGAACGGTGAAGCAGCCAGGCGCGCTATTTCCCCCTTCGTTGCAGGCACGACCGAAAGCACCACGCCAGCCTCAAAGCCTATTTCCCAGGCAATATTGAGGGCGGTGTCCAACGTGGCTTTTTCCAGATTGGGGAAGCACCACGAACAGATCAATATCCGAGCCGGGAACAGCATCCCCGCGCGCCTGCGAGCCGAACAGCGTAACCTGTACCGGCTGTTTCAGAATTGCAGACAAGCGACGGCGGTAGTTTTTCGCCAGGCGGAGAGCATTTGGTTTCGGTGACATACTCAAACTATTATACGCCTATTCGCACTACGAATACCCATTTGGATGCGTGCGGGTCAAATTCCAAGTTCTTCACGCGCCTGCTCCAGCGGGATCCCTGCGGTGCGTTTTTTGGCTTCCAGGAGTCTTTTTTTCATCACTCTGCTCTTGAGCAAATGAGCAGTCTCCCGCTCGGACTCGATTTCACGCCAGAGTTCGATAGGCACAATAACACTGGTCTTTTGACCTTTTTCGTCAGAAATATACTGAATACTAGCCTGTGCCATCTCAGCCTCTCAATCTATAACATTATTCTAGCATATATCCTTTTGGATGTGTGCGATGCCACTCCCAGGCGCTGGCGACGATATTCTCGAGATCGGGATGTTGCGGCTGCCAGCCTAGCTCGCGGCGGATCTTCCCGGAAGCGGCCACCAGCCTGGCTGCGTCGCCATCCCGGCGCGGAGATTCGACGGCCGGGATTGGTTGACCGGTCACGCGGCGGGCGGTCTCGACCACCTCCCACACCGAGTAGCCGTTGCCGTTGCCCAGGTTGTAGACCAGACGGTCGTGCTCTTCCAACGCATCCAGCGCCAGCAGGTGCGCCGAGACAAGGTCGGCAATGTGGATGTAATCGCGGATAGCCGTGCCGTCCGGCGTGGGATAGTCCGTGCCGTAGATGTAGGCCGCCTCCGCCTGGCCGAGGGCGACGCGCAGCACGAGCGGGATGAGGTGCGATTCGGGCTGGTGCGCCTCGCCGCGTCCGTGCAAGGCACCGGCGGCGTTGAAATACCGCAGGGCGGCGTAATGCAAGCCGTGGATTCTGCGATACCATTCCAGCGTATTCTCGATCGCCAGCTTGGTGTAGCCGTAGACGTTGGCCGGATCGAGAGGCGAATCTTCGCCCAACGGCGCGTCGCTGGAGGCATAGACGGCCGCGGTCGAGGAGAGCACGAAACGGCGCACGCCGGCGCGGGTCGCGGCTTCGATCAGGTGCAATGAATTGACCAGGTTGTTATGAAAAAACCTGCCAGGCTCTTTCATGCTCTCGCCGGCCTCGATGAAGGCGGCGAAGTGCATCACGGCCGCGTATTTCTCATTCCTGAGCGCGGCGGTTAGCGCATCGCCATCCGCCAAGTCGGCATGGATGAAGCGCGCCCCCTCCGGCACTGCCTGACGGTAGCCGGTGATGAGCGAATCGTAGACGGTGACCGTATGCCCGGCTTTGAGTAAGGTCTCCGCAGTGGCCGAGCCGATGTATCCCGCCCCACCGGTGACAAAGATGTTCATTATGTCCTCTTTTCACCACAAAGGACACGAAGGACACAAAGTCATAAGCCTTATCCTTCGTGTCCTTGGTGTCCTTTGTGTTTAAATCTTTGGTTTTCGCATGTGCCAATCAGTGACCTGTTGATAAGCGTGCGCCATGCGGAGCAGCACATCCTCGCGGAAGTGCCTGCCCATCAATTGCATCCCAATCGGCAGGCCAGCGCCATCAAACCCGACCGGGAAGGCCAGCCCGGGCACGCCTGCCAGATTCGCGGGCAGTGTGAACACATCCTCCAGATACATCGCCAGCGGGTCATCGCGATGGGCGCCGATCGGGAAGGCTGTGGTCGGAGCGACCGGCGCGGCGATCACGTCCACCTGCGCGCAGCGCCTACTCGGTGCGCAGCACCTACTCGGCTCGAAGGCCTGCTCGAAATCGCGCTTGATGAGCGTGCGCACCTTCTGCGCCTGACCATAATAGGCGTCATAGTAACCCGCCGAGAGCGCGTACGTGCCCAGCATGATGCGCCGCTCGACCTCCGCGCCGAACTTGCGCCCGCGCGTGCGATAGAAGATATCCCACATGGATTCGGCTTGGATGCGCGGGCCGTAACGGATGCCGTCGTAACGGGCCAGGTTTGCAGACGCCTCCGCCGGGGCAATGATGTAATAGACCGGCAGGGCGTATTCGCTGTGCGGCAGGCTTATCTCGTGGACTTCCGCGCCCAGGCCTTCCAGCACGCCGATGGCCTTGCGGACACCCGCCTCGACTTCAGCCTGGATACCGCCAACAAAATATTCCTGTGGCACGCCGATCCGCAACCCGCGTAGGGGCGGGGCTAAGTGCCCCGAAGGGGTATGTCCCCGCCCAGGGGCGACCGCAAGGGTCGCCCCGACCAAATCAATTGCAGGCACCGCCACATCCTGCGTGGTCGCATCCAAAGCATCCCGCCCGGCCATAATTGAAAACAATAAGGCTACATCCTCTGCCGTGCGCCCAAGTGCGCCGACCACGTCGAGCGAGGAAGCATAAGCCACCAACCCATAACGTGAGACACGCCCATAGGTGGGCTTGAGACCGGTCAGGCTGCAGAACGCGGCCGGCTGCCGCACGCTGCCGCCCGTATCCGTGCCCAGCGCGGCCGGGATCATGCGCGCCGCCACTGCCGCGGCGCTTCCGCCCGAAGAGCCACCCGGGACGCGAGATGTGTCCCACGGATTATGCGTCACGCCGTAGGCCGAATTTTCAGTCGAAGAACCCATCGCAAATTCGTCGGTGTTGGTCTTTCCAATGACGATGGCTCCGGCATCTTGTATACGCTTGACTGCCGTCGCTGTAAAGGGTGGGACGAAGCCCTCGAGGATCTTAGAGCCAGCGGTGCAGGGCAGGCCTTCGACGGCGAGGACATCTTTGATTGCGAGGGGAACGCCAAGCAAGGGCTTCGTAGATTGGGAATTAATCCGGCGGAGCGCGGCAAGTTCGCGGTCAGCAGCATCGGCTTGTGCCAACGCGGAATCGGCGGCAAGGTATAGAAAGGCATGCAGGGACGGCTCCAATTGCTCGATGCGCGCCAGGCAGGCGCGCGTCAGCTCGCGGCTGGAAGTCTCGCCGTGACGAAGGGCGGAGATGGCTTGCGTGA
>JBDRTP010000488.1:0-2075 GCA_043823965.1 Chloroflexota bacterium | reverse complement strand
CTGACTGTAGACCGCCAGGCCGCACTCGAAGCGCGCGTGGACACAGGCCTGGATGTCTCCTCACTGGTCGTGCCGGTGGGCGGGATCGGTTCCTATCCGACCATGGTTTTACGCACCTCCAACCTGAAATGGCTGACCGATACCATCGCCCACGAATGGATCCACAACTGGCTCACCCTGCGCCCCCTGGGATTGAACTACGAGGCCACCCCCGAGCTGCGTACCATGAACGAAACAACCGCTTCCATCGCCGGAGGCGAGATCGGCGCGCTCATCTTAGAGCGGTACTACCCCGAACTGACCCAGGCCCTCCTGCCCCAGGCCAACCCGATCAGCCTGCCGTTGGGCCCCATTGACCCGGACGACTTGCGCAAGCCTTTCGACTTCCGCGCCGAGATGCACACCACGCGCGTCCATGTAGACGAGTTGCTGACCCAGGGCAAAATTGAAGCAGCCGAAGCCTACATGGAACAGCGCCGGCAGCTCTTTTGGGATAACGGTTATCCCATCCGCAAGCTCAACCAGGCTTACTTTGCCTTCTATGGCGCCTATGCCGACCTCCCCGGCGGAGCGGCGGGCGCAGACCCGGTCGGCCCGGCGGTGCGTCAACTGCGCGCCCAAAGTCCATCGCTGGGCGCTTTCCTGAGGAAAATCGCGCAGATGTCTTCGTTCCAAGAGTTGCAAGCCGCGATTTCAAGATGACCCCCTTGCGTAAAGCCTTCCTGCTCATCCTGCTCTCGCTGCTGATTGCCGCGTGTGGCAACCAAGCCCCCCTTTCGCAGGTTGACACTCCTGCACCAGCCATCGCGGTCAAAGCCTCGCCGACCGCGCCAGGTCCGGCCTGCCTGTTGCTCAACATCCCAGCCGAGCCGGAAACGCCCAGGCCATCCGAGTCCATGCCTATCCTGGAAGGGGAGCATATTTTCGGTCCGAAAGGCGCTCCAGTCACGCTGATTATTTACAGCGATTTTCAGTGTCCGAATTGCGCCCGGCTGGCCGCCAGCCTGAGGGAATTAATGGCAGCCCATCCTAACGATTTGCGACTGGTCTACCGTCACTTGCCATTGAGTGGCGAGCACGACAAAGCCGTGCTGGCAGCCCAGGTCGCCGAAGCTGCCGACTGGCAAGGAAAGTTCTGGGAAATGCACGATTTGCTGTTTGCGCGGCAGGGGGACTGGTCAGCGTTCTCGGCGCAGGCATTTGAGGCCTGGGCGCGGGAGCAGGCCGCAGGTCTGGGGATGGACGAAGAGCGCTTTCAGGTAGATTTGAACGGCGAGGCCGTCAAAGCAAACGTTGAACAAGCGGTGACGTTTGCCGCCGGTCTGCAAGCGCCAGTTCTCCCCATCCTACTGATCAACGGCCAGCCCTATCGCGGTCTGGCTGACTTCGACAGCCTGGATCAAACCGTCCGGCTGTATGCACTGACAGAACGACAATTCAGCGCCTGCCCAAGTTTGACGATTGATCCGCTCAAACAGTACATCGCGACTTTGCACACCGCCAATGGCGAGGTGGTCATCCAGTTGTACGCCGATAAAACCCCCTTCACTGTAAACAATTTCGTCTTTTTAGCCCGGCATGGATGGTATGATGGCATCACTTTTCACCGCGTCCTGCCCGGCTTCATGGCTCAGACTGGCGACCCAAGCGGGACGGGCATGGGCAACCCCGGCTACCTGTTCGGTGACGAGATTGATTCATCCCTGCGTTTTGACAGGCCGGGCGTGGTCAGCATGGCGAACACCGGGCCGGATACTAATGGCAGCCAGTTCTTCATTACCTACGGCCCAGCCTCGCACCTTGATGGTGGATATACGATCTTCGGCCAGGTCATCCGCGGCATGGAGGTGCTGGCGGCGCTCACCGCCCGCGCCCCGCTCTTCAGCGTGACCATCCAAGAAAAGTAGGGCGGAACATCCCCTTCGTGCCCCAGGGGGGTACTTCGGGGATGTTCCGTGACTAATCCACCCCACTGGTGGATACCGAGTAGGCCTTTGACAGGAGATATTTATGCAGCCTCGCCCAACTACCCATTGGCCATCCATGCTGCTCGCCATCTTTAGCGGGCTGGGGAT
>JBDRTP010000487.1:0-2384 GCA_043823965.1 Chloroflexota bacterium | reverse complement strand
TCACCGAACTGCCGCAGCCGTTGGCCGTGCGCCGGACGGTGGCCTTTTCCGAAGCGGTTTACGCAGGGCAAATCACGGTCGAAGACGTCACCGCCGGCGCGGTCAGCGACCCCTCGGATATGCTGAAAATCCTGAACCTGCTGGCAAAAGGCTGGGTGCCGGTCTTGATTGACCCCGCCTGCAAATCGGCGGCGCAATTGCATCCGGCGGTCATCGTGGATGGCCGCATGACCAAACAGCCGCCGGAAGCCATTGGATATTCCCCGCAGCTTTACATTGGTTTAGGCCCTGCTTTCATCGCTGCTGAAAATTGCCAGGCAGTCATCGAGACCCGCCGCGGCCTCAGGCTGGGGCGCGTTTACTGGCGCGGCGCGGCAGAATCCGATTCCGGCCAGCCCGAGGGTGACCCGGCGCGCGTCCTGCGCGCCCCATGCGATGGGGTGGTGGTGGCGCATAAGCAGATTGGCGAACATTGCGAGAAGGGGGATTTGATTGCAGAAGTGATCAGTGACCAGTGTTCAGTAATCAGTGATCAGTGTTCGGTGATCAGTCCGTTCGCGGGGCTGCTGCGCGGATTAATCCGTCCTGGAATTACTGTCACGAAAGGCATGAAGATCGGCGACATTGACCCGCGCGATGATCCGCGCCTGTGCACGCTGGTCTCGGATAAGGCGCTGGCGGTGGGCGGCGGTGTGTTAGAGGCGATTCTGTCGCGACCCGAGTTGCGCTCTCAGATGTGGACTTAACCACCAAAGCACAAAGACACAAAGGCCTTTTTGTGTCTTCGTGCCTTAGTGGTTATATACGATGAACCTTGCTCAAGCCCTTCGCCTTTCGGATGCTCCATGCCTTGCCCTGGTCGGCGCGGGTGGAAAGACGACCGCGCTGTTCCAACTGGCAAAAGAATTGTCAGCGCCGGTCATCCTCACGGCAACAACTCACCTCGCCGCGCATCAAGTTTCCATGGCGGATAAACACCTGATTGTCCAGAACCTGGAAGATCTTGCTTTTTTTGTAAGGTCAAACCCCTCTGGGGTGACACTGCTTACCGGTGCCTATGAAGGTGATCGGACAACTGGGTTGCCCAATGATATTTTACACTGGCTATGCGCATACTGCAATTCCAATCATATAGCATTGCTCATCGAGGCTGACGGCTCGCGCCAGCGTCCACTCAAGGCCCCCAGCCAGGGTGAGCCGCCCATCCCGGATTTTGTGGATATGGTGGTTGTTGTGGCAGGTCTATCTGGTCTGGGCAAGCCGTTATCCGAGGACTGGGTGCATCGGGTGGAGAGATTCAGGCGAGTCAGCGGGGCGGCGAATCAGCGAGTCGGCGAGTCGGCGGGTCAGCGAGTCGGCGAGTCGGCGGGTCAGCGAGTCGGCGAGTCGGCGAGTCAGCAAGTTGTGACGGTCGAGATGGTCGCAAAGGTATTGATGCACCCACAGGGCGGCTTGAAAAATATCCCGGCAAACGCGCGGCGGATAGCATTGCTGAATCAGGCGGATACGGCGGAGTTGCAAGCCAAAGCAAAAGTACTGGCCGAGAGGCTCATACCGACTTATCACGCCATCATCATCGCCTGCCTCAATCCTCGATCCTCGATAAGCAATCAGCAATCTACAATCCTCGATCCTCAATCAGCAATTCACGCCGTTCACGAGCCAGTGGCAGGCATTCTGCTCGCCGCCGGCGAAGCCAAACGCTTCGGCCAGCCCAAGCAATTACTCGACTGGCATGGTCAGCCGTTTGTCCGCGTGGTAGCCCAGACCGCCCTGGCTGCCGGCCTTTCGCCGGTGGTCGTCGTCACAGGCGCCAAGGCGGAACTGGTCGAGGCGGCAGTGAAGGATTTGTCGGTGATAATTGTCCGTAACGAGGCATGGCAGGCTGGGCAAAGTTCCTCGATACGGGCGGGAGTTCGCGCCCTCACCCCAGACCTCTCTCCCATGCAAGGAGAGGCGTGCGGCGCGGCGATTTTCCTGCTCGCGGATCAGCCGCAGGTCACACCGGCGGTTCTGCGCGCCCTGGTCGAGCGTCACGCGCAGGATTTAGCGCCCATCATCGCTCCGCTGGTGCAGGGACAGCGCGCCAACCCGGTTTTATTCGACCGCGTCACCTTCCCCGATCTGCTGGCCTTGCCTGCCCTGGCGGCCAGGCCAGGGAGCGGAGACGTTGGCGGGCGCGCAATTTTCTCGAAGCATCCGGTCGCCTATCTGCCCTGGCACGATGATAGCCTGCTTTTGGATGTGGATACAGCGGAAGATTACAAGAGATTAGAGAGTCGAGAATAGAGAGTAGAGAGTAGAGAATGGTGTACAAAGACATCGCTGCAATCATCCTGGCTGCGGGCGAATCCAGACGCATGGGACAGTCCAAGCTAACTTTG
>JBDRTP010000486.1:0-8068 GCA_043823965.1 Chloroflexota bacterium | reverse complement strand
GCAGTTATGCTGAATGTAAAAAGCGTAAATTGCGTCTTAGAATCCTCATTCATTTCTGTTGCCAAACGGTTGTACTCTGCATCATCTTGCTGCGTCCAAGCAGGCAGTGATTTGTTCATGTGTTTACGTGAGAGAGTGCTTGAGACCATAGTGTCTCCTTGTTTTCATTATGAAAAGAGATACCAAATAATCACTCGTCACATGGGTATGAAGGCGGGCTAACGATTAAGGATTGATGTGGCGGAAAGGGAGAAAGTCGAGGCTGCGGTTCACTGGCCTGTCGGTCAGGGCAGGCTGTACTGGCGGCGGGATGGGCGACCGCCCTGCCGACCATAATTTGGCGGCATCAGTCTTTGATTGTTAAAATTCTCGTCGGCGGCCAAGCGAAGCATGACTACAAATTCCTGCTGGCTCGCCGCGCCAACAAGCGGTCACGTATGCCTGACGGATCAAATCGGGACTCGTTTTCCTCCCGTATCTTTTCGGCCTGTTCTCGCCGTCGTTGGAGATAAGTGTCTATCTCAGCACGCTGCCGCAGATAGTAAGCAATCACCGAATATACATCAGCCAAATCAAGTGACGGATACTGCTGCGAAATCTCTTCTGCCGTAGCGCCGTCCAGAAAAGCAGCGATGACGGTGTCCAGAGTCACTCGTGTTTCTCCCACACGGATGACGCCGTTATTGTCTGTCACTAGAGGAACGGTTTCACTCGCAATCGTAAGTGTCATAGCATTCACCTTTCGGATGCAGAGCCGCGAAACGATTAAGGATTGATGTGGCGGAAAGAGAGTAAGTCGAGGCTCCGGTTCACTGCGCCGCCACATCAATCCGAGTTGAACCAAGGCGTTTTATACGGATTACTCCTCGATCTTCATCTTCTTCTCCAGCCAGCGCACTATGCTGGAGAGAAGCAGCGTCATCGAAAGGTACATGAAGGCGATGACGTTGAAAGTTTCCATCACGCGGAAAGTGGTCGCGCGGCGCAGGCGGCCCATCTGGGTCAGTTCCGGGACGGCCAGTACGGTCGCCAGCGAGGAGTCCTTCAAACAGGCGATGAAGTCGTTGCCCAGCGGCGGCAGCACACGGCGGACGGCCTGCGGCAGGATGATGAAGCGCATACACTGAAAGTAAGTCATGCCCAGCGACTTGGCCGCCTCCATCTGCCCCTTGCTGATGGATTGGATGCCGGCGCGAAAGACCTCTGCCTCGTATGCGCCATAACAGAATCCGAGTGCGATAATGGCGCGTCCTTCCATGGATATAACGCGGATACTGAATGTGGCCAATGATTGAAAAAGGCCGATGTTCGGAAAGCTGGTTATCCCCCATACTCCAATTGCTTTGATCATTTCTACAAGAACGGGGACCAATGCAAAGGCAATGTAAAGCATCAGAACAACAAGAGGAATTCCGCGCACAATCTCTACATATAGCGTTGACGCATTGAAAAGAAAGACATTTTTAGAAACGCGCGCTAACCCGGTAATAAGTCCAAGAACAGTCGCCAACACAAACGAAAAGAGCGTAATGCGCAGTGTGGACTTTACGCCCAGGGTCAGGTAAATGAAAGTGTCGTTATAATTCTTTGAAGTTAAAATGAGAATAGATAATGCAAGACCGGTAAGAATTAGTACAATTGCCCACCAGGGCCATTTTGAGATATCAAAATCAACTGGAATTAGTCCACGGTGCTTTTGTTCGGTTTTAGATTGCATCTAAGTCTCCAGCACATATAAAATTCAGGCAAGATGGGGGCGTCAGCCCCCATCTTGCAAGAGTGTCAGAAACGGCTTCTGAATGGGTTATTTATAGTCAAGCGCTCCAGGATCGGCAAGACCCCACTTTTTATTCAATTCCGCAAGTGTGCCATCCGCCAGCATCGCGCGAAGAGCAGCGTTGATTGGATGAAGCAGATCGCTGCCTGGCGGATAGACAAAGGCCAGGAATTCTCCGGTCTCGAAGTATGCAATGACTTTCAATTGGCCGGGATTGGCGTCCATAAAGCCGTACGCAGCAACCTCGTCAATGACAACCCCATCAATGTCACCAGAAAGCAGAGCCAGGACTGGTGCGCCAAAGTCCTCGAAGGCCACAATCTCCTTATCCGGGAAGAGCGAGACGGCGGCATCATAGTTGGTGGTCTGGATTTGAGTGCCAACTCTTAGATTCTGGTCGGTTGTGAATTCATCCAGAGTATGAGTCTCATCGGCCCGCACCAGCAACGCTTGTGCTACCGGTGTATATGGGATCGAGAAATCTACACCCCAGGCGCGCAATCTTTTGTACGTGATCCCATCCGCGGCCATATCGTATTCATCCGCGTTCATGGCTGGGAAGAGGCCATCCCAGGCAACCTCCTTGAATTCGGGTACACAGTTGAGCCGCTTGCAGATTTCGGTGACGGCATCGTAATCCCAGCCGACACCTTTGCCGGTGGCTTCATCAATGCTGTTGAATGGTGGGTAGGCATTTTCTACGGCCACGGTAATGATGCGCCCCTTGAGATCGGTCATACCGGCCGCAGCGCTGCCGTCTCCAGTTCCGCCAGTCGCCTTGGGGGCGCAGGCTACCAGCACCAGGCTGGCAATTACCAACATGCTGATGATCAGAGTTGCTTTTTTCATCACTTCTCTCCTTCTCCTTAATTGAGTTGATTTAACGCCGCTTCTGACCATGCAGGGATGGCGCTTTCACCTAAGCATAGACGAAATTGTTCGTTTTTGCAAGGGGAAATCAGTACTAAACTTGGGCGATTGCGTCTATAATTGATATGTTTCTACTCAAGAATCAAGGAGACGGCAAATGACCACTATATTCCCTTCACCCGCATGGCTCGAAGAACTGGGTGAAAAGTTGAACTCCGACGCCCAGTACGCCCGCATCGCCAGGAATTGGGAAGGCGATATGTGCGTTGTAATCGAACCAGGCGGCCCTCTCAAGGAGCAGTTGTTCTATTATTTGGATTTGTGGCACGGCAACTGCCGCAAGACAGCGGTCTTGAAAGATCTCCCTGAAGTCAAGCCGGCCTTTGTTCTAAAAGCTTCTTACGAAAATATCGCCCGCATCATGAAAGGCGAACTGGATCCGATGCAGGCGATGATGACACGCAAATTGCAAGTTCAAGGCAGCATGGCCTATATGATGCGCAATGTGCCCACCGTGCTGGATTTTGTCCGCTGCTGCAAGGAAGTCACTACTGAGATCCTCAAATAGCAAATGGCGGATAGCGGATAGTTTGGCGTCATTCCCGCGCGGTCGAAGGTCAAGCGGCTTTAAGTGTGCGTCATTCAATGGAATGAGCTCTTTCCTACAATGGCAATGCGGTGTATGATTGTTCGTGTCAGTGTGGCTTTGAATAGAAAAGTAGGTGAACAGATATGAAGACAAACAGGACAAGTAGAAGTTCTCGCGTTCCCAACAATCTTCCGCCCAGACCCCATCCTTTCGTCAATCGAGAAGAAGAAATCCGCCAAGCAATCAGTGCATTGCTTCAGGACAAAGCGTCTGTTGTTGCCTTGATTGGGATGGCTGGCATCGGCAAGACCAGCCTTGCCCTTGAGATTACTTATCGTCTTTTAGATAAAGGTCAGTTCGCGGGCGGAATGATATGGCTTCCCGTTCGTGACTTGCCGTCTTTTGATGATCTGACTGGCAAGGTAGGAACCATTTTGGGAATATCGGACTCGGAAGTGTATTCTCGGTTGGATTCTCAGCGTTGTTTAGTAATCCTAGACGGGCTGGACGAACTCAATCCTCACTATGCACCTGAAGTCGAACGCTTCCTTGAGACGTTGCCTGCTCCAAGCAAGGCATTGGTTACAAGCCGTAAAGAGTCGGCCCTACCGCCGCAAACGACCGTTATCCAACTTGGCCCATTTAGTGAGCAGGCAGCAATTGAATTCTTCTCGTCTTTGGCCATTCATCACGGTATTCAAACATCAGAAGAAGATTGTGAGAAGATTGCTGGTATCGTTCGCACTTTGGATTATCATCCTCTGGCATTGGCAATAGCGGCCTCTATGGCGCAGCGCCGTTCCTTTGACGAACTTCTTTTCGGTTTACAGGAATCCATCGCGAATCTATCTGAAAGAGAAGGCCAAATCGAAGACGCTCTCAAGTATTGGTCACAAATGCTTGAAACACTTAAACAGACTGGAACGTATAGTGACACCTTGCGGGCGAAAGTTGACTACAATTTGGGCCGTCTGTTGGCACAGCAAGGCCGCTGGTACGACGGACTAAGCTTATTGGAAGAAAGCCTTGCTATTCGTCGGTTAGGCAACGACTTGAACGCTCATGCGGCCACCATTTATCAGATCGCTCGCGTACATCACCTCATTGGTAATTTGGACACAGCCCGAATCCATTACCGTGACGCGCTGCGGCTTTATGAGCATACGGGAAATGCCCAAGGTGTTGCTGCCTGCAAAACTGGTCTGGGGCGATTGATGATCCAAACGGGTTTCGTGGATGACGCCCTTCGTGAACTTGAACCCGCCAAGCAAATCTATCGTCAACTGGGCGATGATCGCCGCATTGCTGAAGTTGATGAGGTACTCCAAGTTGCCAATCACATCAAGGAGAGACAACCAGCATGAGTGAAGCCGACCGCATCTTCGACGAACTTACAGGCACGCTCTCGCGATGGGGATTGAATGAAATCCCTTTCTCCGAGAGCGCTTCTTCCCTTCGCCAATCGCAACTCCGCGATGTGTTTACTGGTCGCACCCAAGAACTCAGAGAAGTCCTGACACTCTTTCAGGGTCGTGAGCGAAAGCGTATCTTGGTCTACGGTTGGGTAGGCATTGGCAAAACTGCTTTTATCCTTGAAGTGTTAAGCGTCTTGCAGCGCAAGGCTAAAGATACTCTGGCGACATACATCAGCCTGCCCCCTGAAACTGACTTGGCGACAGCGGCTCTTATCGCGCTCGCCCGCGAAATGGAAGATGACGAGTGGGCACAGCATCAATTGAATTTGATGGGACTCCGCCCCAAGAAGCGACCCGTTCAAAAAACAGGCAAAGGCAAAGCAGGCATTTCATCTATCGGTATCGAAGCAGAAGAAACAACGGTACCTGTTACTCCGCCGCGCTTTCCTGCGCTCAGTTTTGAAGATTTACTTGAGCGCGCCCTGAAGAAGTACAGCCGCGTGGTCATTGCCATAGACGACTTGGACAAACAAGACCCTGCGCGCATGCGTGAATTGCTCCGCAATGATCAGGGAATGTTGAAAAGTGGGGCTTGGTTCATGCTAACGGGTCATCCATCTGGCTTGACGCGCGATATTCTGACACGTGAGTTGGGTTTGTTTGATCTGGCCATCGAACTCAAGCCACTTGACCAACCTACCACATATCGGATGTTGGCGAATTACTTGAACAGTGCGCGTCCCAAGACTGCCCGATGTGATCCTGATGACCCACGAGCAGTTTATCCGTTTACCCCCGAGACAGCGCGCGTATTGTGTGAGCGTTCAGATGGCGTACCCCGCTGGCTCAATCGCTTGGGCAGTTACGTCTTGCTCAAAGCTGCAAGCATTCATGCCGAGATGATTACACCCGATGTGCTCCAGCAGGGACTTGAATACGCCGACCAACAACTACGTGGTCAAACAGGATTAGCCCCTGAAGATTATTATGTGCTTGACCTTGTTTTAGAGAAAGGCACTCTGTCCGACGCAACAGTTAACCTTTCAGACCTGGAGCGTCTGAAAGCAAAAGAATTTAGTGAGATATTGCCCATCTTGGAAAAACTCATCCAATTTGACTTGTTGCGTCGTTTGCCTTCGGAGCGTGCGGCTGAGTATGAACCTACTCCCTTACTTATGGGAAAACAGATAGAGCGCAAGCAGACCGATAAGACGGATTGAATTGGGTGTGTGATAGAAGTCGTGGGGATGAGGCGTTTATTGCCATGCAACCGATACTTACCATCAATCTATCCACCGGCGAAAGCGGTGAATATCGCGTTCCCGCTGAGTGGGAACGCGATTACCTGGGCGGCGCATCATTGGCGGCGCGTTTACTGTATGCTTCCCTGACCCGTGACCTGGACCCGTTATCGCCGGAATCTCCGCTCCTGTTCCTGACCGGCCCGTTGAGCGGAACCGCCGGCCCCGCCGTCGGGCGTTTCGTCGTCTGTGGAAAATCCCCTGCCACCGGATTGTGGGCCGAATCCAACTGCGGAGGATTTTGGGGCCCGGAGCTGCGCTTTGCCGGTTTCGACGGCCTGTGGATCACGGGAAAAGCCGAAGGGCGGGTTTACCTCTCGATAACGGATAATCGGCTCGAGCTCCGCGACGCGGCGCAAATTTGGGGGCTGGATACCTACCAGACGCAGGCCGTCCTCAAAAATGAAATGAACCGGCCATCCGCACGCGTCGCCGTGATTGGGCCAGCGGGCGAGAACGGCGTCCTGTATGCCGGAATTTTCTGCGACCACGGGCGCACTGCCGGGCGCACCGGTCTGGGCGCGGTCATGGGCAGCAAGAATCTCAAGGCGATTGCGGTCGAAGGCGGCGGCAAAGTCCCGCTGGCTGATCCCGAAAAGTATGCCGTTTTGCGCTCGGAGGCAAATCGCATTTTGAAAGCGGATACCGTCGTTCAGGTGGTGCACGAGCTGGGAACGGCCGGCGTGGCCGATTATGCTGACTACCTGGGCGGGATGCCCAAGAAATACTACCATCAGGGGAGTTTTGAAAATGTAGATAAAATTTCCGGCTCCACCATGACTGAGACTATTTTGGCGGGCGTCAGCGCCTGTCATGCCTGTGTGATTGCCTGCGGACGCGTGGTGCGGCTGGAAGACGGCGCAAAACGCAAAGGGCCGGAATACGAGACGATTGTCGGTTTTGGCCCAAATCTGCTGAATGACGACTTGCCTGCTATTGTCCGGCTGGGCGAATTGTGCGATACCTACGGCATGGATACGATCAGCGCCAGCAACACGCTTGGGCTGGCGCTTTACCTTTACGAGAAAGGCGTTATTACCGAGAAGGATACCGGTTTCCCGCTGCGTTGGGGCGATGTGGCGGTGGCAGAAAAATTGCTGCATCTGACCGCCCACCGCGAAGGCATCGGCGCGTACCTGGCGCAGGGTTCACGGCGCTTTGGGGCGCATTTCGGCGCGGAAGATGAGGCTGTGCAGGTCAACGGGCTGGAAGTGGCCTATCACGACCCGCGCGGCGTTTCGGGTATGGCATTGGTCTATGCCACCTCGCCGCGCGGCGCGTGCCACAATCAATCCGACTATTTCTTTGTGGACTGGGGACAGGCGGATGAGAGCCTGGGGCTGAAACTTTATTCCCGCCATGCTGGTGCCGAGAAAGCGGCCAACGTCGCCCGCCATCAGGACTGGCGCACGGTCTTCAACGCGCTGGTGATGTGCTTCTTCGCGAATGTGCCCGGGGAAACTGTTGTGGAACTGATCAATGCCGCCTGTGGCCTGGACTGGTCGGTGGAGGATATGCTTCGCTGCGGCGAACGCGGCTGGAACCTCAAGCGGGCGATCAACAACCGTCTCGGCCTGACGCGGGCTAATGATAAACTTCCCAAAGCCCTGCTCGAACCCTTGTGCGATGGCGGCGCGGCGGGATATGTCCCACCCATCGAGGAGATGCTGGAAGCCTATTACGCGGCGCGCGGCTGGGACCCGGAAACGGGCCGGCCATCGAAAGAGAAACTCCTCGCCCTCGGCCTGGCCGATGTGGCGAATGATTTGTGGAAATAGCGTAGGGCGGGATTCCAATCCCGCCGTTTTGATCTGCGCGGCCAGGGGGCGGGTTGTGAAACCCGCCCCTACAAATTTGGTAGAATACAATGTGGAGGAATTCTGCATGAAACTCGTTACTGTTAGCGAAATGCGCGCCATCGAGCAAGAGGCAGATGCCAGCGGCCTGACCTACGCGCGGATGATGGAAAACGCCGGGCGCGGCCTTGCCAAAGAAGTATTGCGACTTGCGTATAGTCACGACGACGAAGATATGCAGGCCCTAGGGCTGGTTGGCCCGGGAAATAATGGCGGGGATACTCTGGTCGCGCTGACGCATTTAGCCGAGAAGGGTTGGC
>JBDRTP010000485.1:0-2019 GCA_043823965.1 Chloroflexota bacterium | reverse complement strand
AAAAACTCTGCGCTCTCCGCGTGCTCTGCGGTGAAAATATTTGCGCGATCAAGGCAAACAGCCGCAACCAAGTTGACTGAGCCAGAAGTTACATGCTGTGAACGCTTTGTAATTCCAGGTTCTGAAAGCTCTTTACCACCTCTGGGTCGAAGTGCGTACCTGTTTTTGTATTAATATACTCGAGCGCTTCGCTTCTCGGCCATGCAGCGCGATAAGGCCGGTCGCAAGTCAGAGCATCAAAAACATCTGCGACGGCGAAAATGCGGGCAGACAATGGTATCTCTTCGCCATGCAGGCCGCGCGGATAGCCTGATCCGTCCCATTTCTCGTGATGACAATAGGGGATGTCGAGCGCCGTGCGCAAATAAGGGATAGGATAAAGCAAATCATAGGCATACTTTGGGTGTTGATGCATGATTTTCCATTCGTCGGCAGTGAGAGGCCCAGGCTTGAAAAGGATACTATCTGGGATGCCAATCTTCCCCACATCGTGAAGGAGCGCGCCGCGGCTCACAGGGCTTAGCTCGTGCTCGCCAACACCCATCATTTTTGCCAATTTAATGGTAATCTCTGAAACGCGGCGGCTATGGCCCTCTGCTTTATGGTCACGCAAATCAAGGGCGCGCGACCAGCCTTCGATCATAAGATCATATGCTATCGTCAGTTCCACGTTTGAACGCTGGAGATCATTAAAAAGAGTCACATTGTCAATCGCGATCGCCGCCTGGCCAGCCAACGTTTCGAAATAATCCAACCATTCCGAATCGGGGGCTTTGGAAGACCGGAAGAAGACTTCCAGCACGCCTTTCACCTGGCCTTTGGTGATCAGTGGCGCAGCGTAACAGGTAATAAAGCCCTCATCAGCAAAAGATGGAGATCTTAAAAAGTCCGTTTTGCCCATCCGGAGATCAGGTATGCTGATGATTCGCCGCTCGTAAGCCGCCCGACCTGCATTGCTTTCTCCCACCCGCAAGCGTGTTTGCTGAAGCGCGGTTGTCCGAAAGCCTTGCCCGGTGACAAATTCCAGAACCTGCGCGTGCGGTTTAACCAACAAAATATCAGCCGCATCCACAGCCAAATGTTTCATGACCTGCTCGATGACGATATCGAGCGTGAGTTTCAAGTCCAGGCTGCTGGCTATCGCCATATCAATTGCGCGTAACGCGGCGAGCCGATCGAGCTGACGCTGGATTTGGTCCTCCCCCTTTTTCTGCACGGTGATATCCCGCACCACCATGGCAATCTCTGCCCCTGGCAAAGGAACGAGACGGGCTTCGTAATCGCGTTTCCCCACCGGAACCGTGAGCGAATATTCCAACGAGACGATCTCGCCCGTCTGGTTCACGCTCTCAATGGCCTGTGCGATTTTCTCGCCCACCTCCGAAGGCAGAACATCCTGCATTCGCTTCCCCAGAAAATCCGCAGGAGGCACGTAGAGTGAAGACTCGTTGTTGGTAAAATAATCGGATATTGTGCCGTCGGGATACAGATGAAAAAGCAAATCGGGGAAGGCATGGAAAATTGCCTGAAGCCAATGTTCGTTATTATTGCTTTGGCCCGCGATTCTTTTTTCAGCAGAAAGATTGTTATTAAGGGAGTGTTGAGAGGCCATGTTTATTATCATTGTTCAGCAAGCACAAATGCAAAACGAGAGGCGCGGTAAACCCGTCCGCAATCCCACATCCCCCACTTTATTGCACGCGGTCGCTCACTGAGTAGGCGCTGCGCACAAGAACACTGCTCAACTGCCTGGCCAGATCCGTCAGATTATCCGCGCGGATGGAAACGAGCAGGGCGCGTACGTCATCGGCCAACAGGAATGATTCGCCCAGGTATCCGTTTTCCAGGGCTGATTCAGGATCATCGAGCAAAAGGTTTTTGAACTGGTGATTGACGACCGCGGCAGAAAGCAGGCGACTCAGTTCAGTATGATCGCTTGGAACGACCGGAGTGAAGATGGGAGTTAGGTAAGTTTGAGTTGATATCATTTGTGTATCTACCTTTCAAATAGTCTTAGTG
>JBDRTP010000484.1:0-2895 GCA_043823965.1 Chloroflexota bacterium | reverse complement strand
CGCCTCGCCGAAGTCCACCCGTTCGATGGAACCGGAATAAACCACCGGCGGGTGCGCGCCCTCGTTGAGATTCTGCGGCTTGTGGATGTGACCCAGGGCAACGTAATCCAGCCGTGGATCCTTGACCAGCGAGCCTGGCAGCACCAGGTCCGCGCCAAGCATGACCATACGCTCGGAGCCATATTTAGCGCCCTGCACGGAAGCGTGAGCGGTCAAGATGATAGGCAGGTCTGGATTGGCTTCTTCCAGCCAGCCATTGACGAGATCCGTGATCCGAGATTCGATATGTGTAAAGACTTCGGAAGGGTCTGCCGCGCTCATCTCCATGGATGCCAGGAAGCCGGAGCGTGAGATCCAGGGTATCGCAATAACCTGCAGCGGCAGGCCGAGATCATTGGCACTGAGGAAACACGGCCTGGAAATGACGCGCACATTGGGCACTTCCAACGTGTCGAATTCCTGGATGGCGTTGGCGCGGCCCAGGGCAGGCGAGAGGTCGTGGTTGCCGATCAGGAGCAGGGTCGGGATGCCCGCTTTCGAGAGGCGGATGATGCGCCGGCCCCACTCGCGCTGGAAGGTCGGGGCCGGGGCGCGGTCTTTGTAGGCGTCGCCGGCGAAAAGCACCAGGTCCACCTTTTCGGCGATGGCCGTGTCTACAATGGTATCCAGCGACTTGAGAAAATCGAGCACACGCAGCGGCAGGCCGGTCTCCAGGTCGTGGCGGCCGTAGTTAGCCATGTCAATGTGGGCGTCGGCGAAATGCAATAGTTTCATAGTTGGGTAGTTGGGTAGTTTGATAGTTGGGTAGTTCGATAGTTGGATGGTCAGGATTTTCGGAGGTAGCCAATCATTCCGTTGACGAGGCGCTTGACTTCAGTTGCAAGGTTGTAGGCCACAGTGAGTTCATCCTGGTTGATGTAATTGCGGTCAAGTGCCAGATAAAGTTCGGATTGCACCTCGCTGGCAGAACGTCTCGAAATCTTAAGGAAGCGAATGAACTCAGGATTTGTCCCAGCGTCAAAGCCTTCGGCAATATTGTGCATAACCGAACCAGCCGCGTCCCGAATTTGGCCGTTCAAGCGGAAATCCTTGGCAAATTTGGGATGTACTGAATGGTTCCTTAGCCAGAAGCCAACTGCTCAATCATGCAACTACCGAACTACAAAACTACCAAACTACTAAACTACTAAACTAAGGCTGAAGGCCGAGTTCCTGCAACGCCTGGATGCTGGGGGCGAAGCCAGGATGAATGACCAGGCTCTGGCGGTAATCCTTGATAGCAGACGGCGCGTCACCGATCATGATCTTGGCACGGCCGCGCCAGTAAAGACTCTCTTCCAGCACCGGTTCGCTGATCGTGTCGTTGAGGGTGATGTCCGCCAAGTTGACCACATCCTGATAACGTCCGTTGTAGTAGTATGCCCAATAGGGCCAGGTTTGATACCACACGATCCGGTACGGGCGCAAGTCCCCCGACAGATTGGCGTACAAGCGGAAAGCCTGGTCGTAGGCGAGCGCGGCATCGAAGTATTCGTATAGTTGAACGTGGCTGCTGCCGATGTTGAACCAGGCAAAGAATTGCTGGTTTCCGGTCAGGGTCTGGGCTTCTTGCCTGGCGACTTGCAGGGCATACTTTACCGCCCAGGTTTCGTCTGCGTACGGGCCGAGGGCCGCCAGTACTTCCGCCTCGCGGTCGGTGGGATAGATGACCATGAAGAGATAGTTGAACGAGCGCCAGCCCTCGACGTATTCGCTGTATTTGACCTGGCGGTCCTTGCCGGGTTGTAGGTAAGTATCCTGCGTGATGAAGACACCTTGCGCGTCGTCGTAGCCGGTGGTAAACAGGTAATGTCCCAACCAGCTATATTTACCCAGCAAGTCGTATGTATAGTAACCTTTTTCGGCAATTACCGGGAACCCGGCTGCGATCAAGCGCTTGAGCACGTCTATATCACCGCCCATGCGGGTGAGCGCGCTCATGCCGGGTACATTATCCATTACGTAATCCCTGAATTCATAAGGCATCACGTTCTTGTCTTTGTCGTTCGGCTTGACAGCCTGGCCGATCACGTCCCGGTTGCCCTTCCAGCCCCAGAAGGTGAGCGCCATCGAGAAATTGGCCGGACCGCAGTAATTCCAGCGATTGTGCTGGTCTTCGTATTTGACGCCGGGCAGAATGACATATTTTGGCAGCGGCGTCGGCGTGACGGTCGGCGTGGGGGTGGGGATGTCCGGCGGCAGGGGCGTTGCCGTCGGCGTGGGGGTCTCCAGGGCGTGCAAGGTGGCGGTCACGATCGCGTCCACCTGGGATTGCTGGGTAGGCAGGAAGATGGCCTGCTCCGGCGGGTTGAAATAGTACTTGATCCGCGTGCGCAAATCGTCAATCCGCCACGCCAGGCGGGAGTGGACGGGCGGCAGGTAGTAGACACCGACGGCCAGGACAAGAACAGCAGCGCTACCAATAAGAATACGGAAGCGTTTTTGCATAGGGGTGATTATATCAAATGGCGAATGGCGGATGGCGGATGGCGGATGGCAGATAGTGGATGGCGGATGGCGGAGAGGAAAAGCGGAAGGCGGCTCTCCGTCTCTTTGACAGAAAACCGCCTGTTACGTTTTACGCATTACGGATTACGTTTTACGTATCACTCATCACGCATCACTCATCACGCATCACGCACTTCCCCATCCACCACATCTCCATCCGGCGGAGGTGTTTGCGGGCCTCCATCCTGCGGCCCGCCCGAGGGCGGTGTCTGCTGTTCCTGGGCATACATCTGCTGGCTGAGGGCGTAGAAGGCGTTCTGCAATTCCTCGCTCAACTTCTTGATGCGGTTCAAGTCATCACCCTGGATGGCCTGCTTGAGTTCGCTGACCTTGCTCTCGATGTTCGAG
>JBDRTP010000483.1:0-4020 GCA_043823965.1 Chloroflexota bacterium | reverse complement strand
CCCCGACATGCTGCACACCGGCATCCTGCCGCATCACACCAACTGGGGCGACTTCTTCCGCAACCTGAAATTTGTCGTCATTGACGAAATGCACACCTATCGCGGCGTGTTCGGTTCGCACGTCGCCAACGTCATCCGGCGTTTGAAACGCGTCGCCGCATTTTACGGGGCGAGGCCGCAATTCATCCTGACCTCTGCCACCATCGGCAACCCGCAGGAACTGGCCGGGCGGCTGATTGAAGAACCTGTCGTGTTGATTGATAAGGATGGCTCCTCGCGCGGCGAACGCCATTTCATTATTTACAATCCGCCCGTCGTTGACCCTGCCCTCGGCCTGCGGAAAAGTTCGCTATTGGAAAGTGTCCGTCTGGCGCAGGATTTGCTGGCCGCGGGCGTGCAGTCGGTGGTGTTTGCTCGCTCGCGGCGGAGCGTGGAGCTCATCCTCACCTATCTGCATGAGGGCGGGAAAAAGCAAGCCGGCAACTCACTGATCACTGATCACTGTTCACTGGTTCGCGGCTACCGCAGCGGCTACCTGCCCTCTCAACGCCGAGAAATCGAAAAAGGATTACGTGACGGAAACACCCGCCTGGTCGTCGCCACCAATGCCCTCGAGTTGGGCATAGACATCGGCGGGCTGGGCGCGGCAATCCTTGTTGGGTATCCGGGGACAATCGCATCCACGTGGCAGCAGGCGGGTCGGGCGGGACGCGGCGACGCCCCGGCTGCGGCGGTGCTGGTCGCCACGGCCAGTCCGCTCGACCAGTTCCTGGCTCACCATCCCGAATACTTTTTCGCCCGTTCGCCCGAACAGGCATTGGTCAACCCCGACCATCTGCTCATCCTGCTCGATCATCTGCGCTGTGCCTTGTTCGAACTGCCGTTCCAAAAAGGTGAGACCTTTGGCGGCCAGTCAGTGGACGATTTTCTCGAATTTCTGGTATCGAGCCGCGAGGCGCATCTCTCGCAGGATAAGTATTTCTGGATGGCGGATGCCTACCCGGCGGCGGCAGTCTCGCTGCGCTCGGCCTCGCCGGAGAATGTTGTTTTGCAGGCGAATACTGGCGGCCAGCCGCGCACGATTGGCGAGGTGGATTTTGCCAGCGCCTTCTGGATGGTTCATCCGAAAGCGGTCTATTTGCATGAAGGTCAGCAATTTCTTGTACAAGAACTCGACCTCGAGAGCAACACCGCGACGCTCATCCCGGTCGGGCTGGATTACTACACTGAGCCATTGCGTGAGACCAGTGTGCAGGTGTTGTCGGTCATCGAGCAAAGCCCTCACCCCCCATCCCCTTCTCCCGATTCCGGGAGAGGGGGCGCAGGGGGTGAGGGCTGTTCCAAGTCCTACGGCGAACTGCAAGTCACCACGCAGGTGACAGGCTTCCGCAAGCGCATGTGGCTTACAGGCGAAAATCTGGGCGAAGAGCCGCTCGACCTGCCGCCGACCGAGTTCCAGACCACCGGTTACTGGCTGTCGCTCTCGGAAGAAACAGTGACGCGCTTGCGCGAGATGGGCGCGTGGACGAATGACCCGAATCCGTACAGCCGCGAATGGCCGAAACTGCGTGAGCGTGTCCGCGCCCGGGATGGCTACCGCTGTGCGGTCTGCGGCGCGGCGGAAGACGGGCGTGAACATGATGTGCATCACAAAATCCCATTCCGCGCCTTTCTCAGTGACCGGCGTGCGACGACTCCCGTCGTCGCCAAGCAAAGTCAGGAGACTCTGCGCTCCGCGGCGGCGCGTGCAAACCAGATGGACAATTTGATTACCCTCTGCCCGGCTTGCCACCGCAAAGCCGAAGCCAACGTCCGTATGAGAAGCGGATTGGCCGGGCTGGCCTACGTACTCGGCCAGCTTGCTCCACTATTCCTTATGTGCGACAGCCGCGACCTGGGCGTCCACGCTGACCCGCAGGCGGCGTTTGCGGATGGCCAGCCTGCCGTGGTGATTTATGATAACGTGCCGGCCGGTATCGGCTTCAGCCAGAAGTTATTCGAGATGCACAACGAGTTGTTGGCGCGGGCGCTGGAACTGGTGACGGCGTGCGAATGCGAAGACGGCTGTCCCTCCTGCGTGGGACCGGGTGGGGAGAATGGCGCTGGAGGGAAGCGGGAGACGATGGCGATAGTGAATCTGTTGGTGGCTGGCGGCTTGCCCTGAGACGTACTTTCGTTCCGCGGAAGGTCACTCCTCCGTAATCATGACGCTTTCAATCGCATCGCCGGGGAAGGTGGGGGTTTGGTCAGGGTCGCGGCGCGTGATGCCGTTCACCACCTCCATGCCGCTGATGACCTGTCCAAAGATGGTATAGCCGCCGTTCAAGCGTTCCACCGGCGCAAAGGTGATAAAGAACTGGCTGCCGTTGGTATCGCGCCCGGCGTTGGCCATGGCGACCACACCGGCTTTGTCGAACTTCAGGTCGTTATCCTCGTTGACGAATTGATACCCCGGCCCGCCCATGCCCGTACCGGTCGGGTCGCCGCCCTGGGCCATGCGCAGCACCCTTCGATGAACTCAGGGCAGCGCCTACTCGGCACGCTCTTTTCTCCTCGCCAGCAGCTTCCTTATCCGCGCGTGTTTCTCGCGCGTCAGTGGATAGAACCAGGCGATCAAAACCGCGCTAAATAAAAGCACCGCGCCGAGCGGGCCAATCAGGATGCGGATGGCCAGCACCGCGCTATCCGGCTGGGTGAAGAAGGTCACGCCCTCCGGTGGCGCCTGGTAGCCGAATCGCTCCAGCGCTTGTAAAGCAATGAACATTGCCACTGCGCCGGAGAATTTACGGATGAAATTCTTGATGCCGTAGTAAATGCCTTCCTGCCTGCGGCCGGTGCGTAGTTCGTCCCATTCGATGACATCCGGGAAAATCAAAAAACTTCGCCCACTCTCGCCTCCGTTCTTTGCGCAGCACCTACTCGGCGCGAAGCACCCTGCGGGTTGGGGGTTGCGGACTTCGCGGTTCATTACGTAATGGGAATGCGCAACTGCACCCAACAGGGGGACCACTCGAAAATCCATCCGATAGAGAAATATCGACGCGAATATTCGTGAAGATTAGCGTCAATTCGCGGATAAAATAAGCCCTATGCCCTCTCTGGCCGATAAACTTAAATCCTTGGGCGTCAAAGTTGGTACGTCTGAGATCACCCTGCCCGCCGCCAAACTGAAAACAGTCGTCCCCATCGAAGAAGTGGTGGACGGGTGCTATATTTCGACGCGTCAGGGCGATACCTTTGTCTACGAAAACCACTATCCGCTCGATTACCGTCACGGCGTCGTTCCCCTCTGCCCCTTTGCTCCTCTGCAGACCCTGGCACACTGGGCCAACGACATGCGTCTCGCCGACCTGCCGCTTGAAGCCTTCGCCTTCCTCGACACCGAAACCAGCGGACTCTCAGGCGGCACCGGGACGTATGCCTTCATGGTCGGCGCGGGACGCTTCGAGGCCGGCACCTTTCGCCTGCTCCAGTTCTTTATGCGTGATCCAGGCGAGGAGCCGGCCCTGCTCGAAGCCCTGGCGGATTTCCTGGCCCCGGCGCAGGCCCTGGTGACGTACAACGGCAAAGCCTTCGACGCGCCGCTGCTCGTTACTCGTTACTCATTACACAGTATCCCCATTCCATTCAAAGATTACTCCCATGTAGATTTACTGCCATTGGCAAGGCGCTTATGGCGCGACCGTCTCCCCAGCCGCTCGCTAAAGTACATCGAAGAGAACGTGTTGGGCGCGCCGCGCAGCAGCCAGGAAGTGCCGGGCTATGAAATTCCCTATCTCTATTTCGATTACCTGCGCAGCGGCGACGCCCGTCCGCTGGCGGGGGTGTTCTATCATAATGCCATGGACATCCTCGCACTGGCGGCGCTGCTCAAGCATGTGAGTCACATGCTGGCCGAGCCGTTGCATGAGTCCAGTCAGCATGGCTTGGATCGACTCGCCTTGGCCAAACTGTTCGAAGATTTAGGCAAATGGGACGAGGCTGCCCGACTCTACGAGCGTGGGCTGGAAGATGGTCTCT
>JBDRTP010000482.1:0-3767 GCA_043823965.1 Chloroflexota bacterium | reverse complement strand
CCAGCCGCCAGCAGGCCATCCTGGAGGCCGTCGCGGATGGCGTTCTGGTAACGGATGCGAATGACGAGATCAACTTTATCAATTCATCCACGAAGCGAATCTTGGGCTTGCAGGCAGAAATGACTGTCGGTCAATCGCTGGAAAACTTCGTCGGCTTGTTCGGCAAGACGACCCAGACTTGGACGCAAACAATTCGTTCCTGGTCCGAAGACCCGACCAGCTATCATCAAGGTGATACCTGTGCCGAGCAACTGACCCTTGAGAACGGGCACGTTGTTCTGGTACACTTAGCGCCCGTTATCTGGCGCAATGAGTTCTTGGGAACAGTATCCATCTTCCGCGATATCACCCATGAGGTCGAGGTAGATCGGTTGAAATCTGAGTTTGTGGCGACTGTCAGCCATGAATTGCGCACGCCGATGACTTCCATCAAGGGATATGTGGATCTGCTCCTGATGGGCGCCAGCGGCACATTGGACGAGAACCAGACGCACTTCCTGCCGAGTAGGTGCTGCGCAGAAATTGTTCGCAGCAACACCGAACGTCTCAGCATTCTAGTCAACGACCTGCTCGATATCTCCCGGATCGAGGTCGGGCGTGTCTCACTCTCGCTCCAACCGATTGACCTGCGCGAGGTCGCCGAGGATGTGATGGCTGAGGTGCTGCACCGCTCGCAAGCGGAGAACAAGCCGATGGGTCTGAGTCTCGACGCGCCGCCGGACCTGCCGCGTGTTTACGGTGACCTGGAGCGCGTCAAACAGATACTGGGCAACCTGGTGGTTAACGCTTACCATTACACCCCTGAAAATGGCCGTATCTCTATTCACCTGCAAACGGTGGACGGCGAAGTACAGGTGGATGTGGTTGATAATGGTTGCGCCTTCGGCAACCATAATGGCATCGGCATCCCGCCCGCGGACCAAGATTGCGTCTTTGAGCGCTTTTTCCGGGGCGAGGATCCCCTGGTATTGGCCACGCCGGGTACAGGTCTTGGCCTGTCCATTGTCAAACAATTGGTGAACATGCACAAAGGCCGCATCTGGATAACAAGCACTGGGGTGCCGGGCGAGGGAAGTACTTTCTCCTTTACATTGCCCTTATATCAAGCTAAGGAGTGACAGCATGGCAAAGATACTGATTGCAGAAGACGAACGCGATATCCGTGATCTGATCATTTTCACCCTGCGCTTCTCCGGCTATGAGGTGGTCGCGGCGAGTAACGGAGAGGAAGCCATTCAACTTGCCCGGCAGGAGATGCCGGATTTGATCCTTTTGGATGTGCGCATGCCGCGCAAGACCGGATACGAGGCCTGCGCAGCCATTAAAGCTGATGAAAAAACCAAGAACATTCCCGTCATATTCCTCTCAGCCAAAGGACAGGATTCTGAAATCCAGGCTGGTTTGCAGGCTGGTGCGGTTGAGTATTTATTGAAGCCCTTCGTACCCGACCAGTTGTCTGCCCGTATTCAGGCGGTGCTTGCAGAATATCAGAAATGAGATTATTTAATAGACATTATCGGTAGTAACTTTTTCTGCATCAAATTACACGAATTGGATGAATTTTTGTATTAGTCAACAATAGCATGGACAAATTCAATATCCGCCACTGCTGTCATTGCGAGCACAGCGAAGCAATCTCCCGCCAACTTGGGGGTTGCTTCGTCGCAAAAAGCGCTCCTCGCAACGACAATTCTGTTCAGGCTATCCTTGACCACTACAAATTGGACGAATTTTCTTCGGGAAATTCGTGAAAATTTGATGCAAAAGAGAATCGGGCATTATTGCCGATAAGGCAAAACGAAATTTAGGCAAAGATGAGTGCGCTTTTCCTCGACGAAAGGATCATACATTACGAAGTGCTTGGACGCGGGCGCCCGGTCATCTTCTTGCATGGCTGGGTTGGCTCGTGGCGGTATTGGTTTCAAGCCAATGCTAAACCGGATGAGCATACCCTGCCTGCTCGTGCATGGGCAGAACGATCTGGTTATCACTGCACCGGATAATGACCGGCTGGAATCGCTGCCTGCGCACTTCCACCAGATCGTCCTGGAGCAATCCGGTCACTTCCCGATGTTGGACGATAGCGCCAGGTTCAATCGCCTGCTGACCGACTTCCTGGCGCTGGTATCCGGTGAAAGCCCCCGACAGTTGCAGTCGAAGGAAGAGTGGAAGCGGCGCGTGCGCTAGACGATTAAAGTTTAGCGCTTGGAGGAATTTTGCAAACATCCGGTTTTCAACGATTATCTGTATTGACCTTCGGCGCAGGCGCGATTGGGACCTACATCGGCGGCTCGCTGGCGCTGGCCGGGCATCGTCTGGTTTTTCTCGAACAACCTGCCGTCGCGGCCGAGTTGCGGGAGCGCGGGCTGAGCCTGGATTTGACAATAGACGAACGTCGAAAGACGAAGGAGATATTCGTCGTCCGTCCTTCGTCTTTCGCTTGTGTTTCATCGCTTGCCGAGGCCCTGAAGCACAGCCCGTTTGATGTGGCAATTTTTGCCCTCAAATCCTTCGATACCGCTGCCGCGCTGGAAGGGATGAAGCCTTACGCCGAAAAATTGCCGCCAATTTTATGCCTGCAAAACGGCGTGGACAACGAGCCGGCTATGGCGGCCGTCCTGGGCGCGGATAAAGTTATCTATGGAACGGTGACCAGCTCTATCGGTCGCCGCGCGGCTGGGGATATAATGTTGGAAAAATTACGCGGCGTGGGCGTGGCAGGTGCCGAGCAAAGCCGGGGAGCGGACGGGCATCCGCTGTCTGAAAGACTGATCGCGGCGCTGGAGGGAGCATACTTGAACGCCCGCCTCTACCCGCGTGCAGCCGACATGAAGTGGTCGAAAATGCTGACCAATCTGCTGGGAAATGCCACGGCTGCGATCCTGGATATGACCCCCGCAGAAGTTTTTTCTCACCCTGGTCTTTATCACCTGGAAATGCAGATGCTGCGCGAGACGCTGGACGTGATGGCCGCCCAGGGTATCCAGGCTGTGGACTTGCCTGAAACGCCGGTGCGTGCCGTGGCGTTGGCGGCGCGGCTTCCAGCTTTTGTCGCCCGTTCGCTGCTGGTCAAAGCTGTCGGCGGCGGGCGCGGCGGGAAGATGCCCTCATTCCATATTGACCTGCATTCCGGTCGCGGCAAGAGCGAAGCAGATTATCTCAATGGCGCAGTCGTGCGCTATGCTGAGAAGTACGGCATCCCGACGCCGGTGAACCGCGCCCTCAACGATACACTGCTCGCCATGACGCGCGGCGAGATTCCGTTGACCGAGTTCTCCCGCCAGCCCCAAAAATTAATTGCTCTTGTGGTAGCTTCTCAATAAGAGGATCATCGGGAATCGCCGTGATTAAAACCCTTTGCCTGCCCTCCCGCAAGGACATCGGGACGATGTGGCGGTCAGGCCAGGGAACACAGATCCTTCGGCGGATAGACACGGAAAATGCCCGGATTTTTAAGCTTTTTTCGCCGAAGGCCTACTCGGTGAGATTCCGTGAAATCTGTACTCGTGAGTAGCACCTTGAACATTTATGCTATCCGCCACATCTGTCATTGCGAGTAAAGCCACAGCGGAAAATCGCCGCTGTTCAATGCGAAAGAAACATAGCCTCTGTCATTGCGAGGAGCGTTCCTTCGCAAGCTCAGGACAAGCCTTTGCAACGAAGCAATCCCCAGTTACGAGGAGACTGCTTCGTTCCTCGCAGTGACACTTGTTTCTTAGTAGTAAAGCCACCGAGTAGGCCTTCGGCAGCGGAAAATCGCCGCTGTT
>JBDRTP010000481.1:0-3675 GCA_043823965.1 Chloroflexota bacterium | reverse complement strand
GTGGCTTCGATGAATTCCATAAACTTATTATACGGCCATGCCGTATGTTTGGCAATCCCCGTTTGCCAACATTTTCGAGAAACCGCCTTTCAAAAAGCCAGCCAACGGTTTGCGTCCGCGAAGCGCCCTGCGGGTAGTGGCAGTGGGTTTCGACAAGCTCAACCACCAGGGCGGGACTTGGACTCCCCGTCGAAACGGGACACTGCTTGGGCGTAGAAAAAACCCAATTTAGCGGGGCGAAGCCCCGTCCGCTAGACCCCAGATGATCGCGAGCGATCATTTTACGCTTCGCGGAGAGAAACAGGGGCGCAATAGCGATAATATACTCCGAAGTGGCAAGCACGCAAGCCGTACAAAGCAATGGAGAGCGCGCAAGCGACTCCCGCGCTGCCTGTCCCGATGCTCTTGCGGGGCACCGTGCCGCAGGTCCGGTCAAATTGATTTAAATACTGGCGGCGCGAGTATTATAGCGTATCCTTCGATAAATTCAGGATCGGCTTGTTGGTTGATACAAAGCGACCCCGATTAGGAAGCTGAAGCAAGACTCAATGCCGTGCCATTCATGCCCATCAATTGAGTGGATTTTAAAGGGCGTTATAAGGATAACGTCTTTTTTTGGTTAAGGGCGGAATGAAATGCGGTGCGAAAAAGGCCGTTTTGTGCATATTCCTGTTTCTTAGGAACGCTTTGTTGGCACGCTTTTGGATTGGAAAGTTACAAGATTTTTGGGCAAACTTGACCCATGTAACACTCTGAACAATTAGGCTCTGATGCTTTACACCATTTTCGCCCGATTTCCCAAACTGGCAAATCTAAAAGCCCTGGGAATTCTGGCGATAACGCTCTGGCTCGAAATATTATCTGTTCGTTTGATGCTTGGTCAGGAATCAAGCCCAACCTGTAAAAGACTCGCCTGATATGAACATCAACCGATATATCAATCGAATAATAATCCGAAAATTCAACCTTGAAATTGCGGGCTAAAATATTTGCCGCCATTGTGCCGATTTTTTGACCTATACCCCTGAACTCAAGAAACCTATAAACTACTTCGGCGCTCGATGGCTTATTTTTCCAAATATTTGATGCCATACCGCCATAAATTTCAGCGATTGTTTGAACCGCAAAGTAAAAATTCTTTGACATTTCCGATGGGAAACGATGCAACGGGGCAGGAACTGTCATTAAATTTTCCACTTCCTGCAAACTCAATGCCGCCAAAGTCTGGAACTCGAAATTTCCCAATTTTTCAGAAATGAGATACGGAATCAACCATGCCAATTCTGCTTTAATTTGCCTATCCATTACGCACGCAAGAACAAAAGCATGGGGCGTATTTTCTAAATCATTCAATAATTTATCGGCTTGAACATTGCCCGTAAACTTAACAAACTCTCTCGGAGAGTCAAAAAGTGTTTTTCCTTTATCAACCAAGATTTCAGCGATTTGATGAGCAGTCATTGTTTCTCAATTTGGAAGGGGCGTGCCAACGGGGGCGTTCACCCGCTTGCCCGAAGCGAAGCGGAGGGCAAGTCGGGTGCAACGCCGGGTTGGGCGGCTAGAATGGGTATTCAGTATCATCTTCCGCTTCATTGATTTGAAAGTCACGATATAACATACGAGATGCGGCACGCGCATTGGGACGGTCTTTTCCTGTAAACAATTTTTCAAGCTCACGCCCATCTTTTGATATTTTTGTTAGGGATTGGCTCAAAGAGTGATTCCTAGATGGAATCACTACAAGCCGTAGAGCAGTCCCACTAAAATTGGTGTCGAAGTGTTGTTTGTTAGCTGTGGTCAAGAGCAAGCCACTTTCGCCACTACATATAAAGAAACTTCCGCTGTTACTGCATAATCTGCTTGTCATGTATAACCCTACTCCCGCATTGCTCCATACGTCGTCTTGCGCCCCCATTTTTCTACCCCGCCGTATTTTGCTCGACACTCCGGGCATCAGACACATATTGAGGGCTTCTCTGTCATTTTGAACTTCAATATCTGGATTTGTCAAAAGACTTTGTTTTATTCCAATTCCAGTGTCCAAAATACAGACTTCCACTGCATCTTTAGCCGGTAAATACTGAGCGCAATACTCGAAAGTTGATGACTCGCTATGCTCAACCACATTTCTTATGATTTCTCTGATGGAGTAAGTTAGGGTATCAACCAAGTCGCCTTGATTCTGCTGAGTTAAGACCTTTGCAAGTTTTGCGGAATGTCCTTCGACAATTTTCCCAACCTCTTTCATTAGAGACCGGGCCTCATTCTTAAGCGCCTGTACTTCTACTTGGGTAATCGGCAAGTAAGTATTACTGCCTCTGGCTTCGCCAGGGCGATTGCCTATTTTTTTGCCGCACGCTTCGAAAAATCCCATGTGAGCCGCGTATGAATGGCTGTCATTAGAGAAATCAACATTTTGAAATACGACTGAAGCCGGTTGGATTTTCTGGGCAAACCGCCGTATTTCGTTAGAAAAATAAAGCAATCCAAATGGTTCGACCCAACTCAAACTAGCAAAATCGAAAACGTAGCTGTCAACATTTGGAAAAAAACTGAAAGAGCGGATAAATTCAATAGATTGAGACAACCCTAATCGGCTAGGTAGAGGAATGATATGCTTTGTTGTTTGAATAACTGTAGGCGCAGTGATAGCTATTTTTCGCTGTTCTTGTTCGAGGCGTTTTCTCTTTTCTTGCTCGGCCTTTTCTTTTGCTTCTTTCTCGGCTTTCTCTGCCTGCTCCGCGGCCTCCTTTTCAGCTTGTTTTAGTTTGGCGTTTCGCTCTGCCCTTGCCTTCATTTTTTCTTCAACAAGTTTTAGATATTCCTCGGTTTTTTCAAACATGAAATATTCCTTGTTTATACGGTTGAGCATTTCACATCTGGCGGGCATTTGGAATTGCACACCGCCATCATGTTGAGATGTTACCTTCCATGAAATCTTGAGCGCACGAATAATGCCAATTTGTGTAACTACGATAGGGAATGCACTCATAGCCCTGAAGTTGAAATGCGCTACCTTGCGAATGGTAAATGACTTTTCTTACCGTGATATTTTGCGTCAAACTGCGATACAACTGCAAGTAATCTTGGCCTCCAAAAAAGTAAAGCGTTTCGTCTGGCTGAATATCGCTATCCGATAACTGATTGAAATCTTCAAAGCGGTCACGTGAGCGCCGCTTGCTGTACGGTTTACCTTGATTGGAAAAGGTAATATCGTAGTACGGTGTCAAGAAGTCTGACCGAATCAACCCCCATCCTGCCGACAGAATGAACACGTTTTGCCAACTGTACCGTTCAACCAAAGCCCGATACACTGTGGGCTTGTATAACTCTGCGGCCCGAAATAGTCCATCAGGGTTTAGGCTTTGCTGGTTGTAACGAGTCAGATACTCCCTCCACGTGCCAAGTCCAGTGCCAACTTCATCGTCGGGTCTGTAATAGCGGAGGGAAGATTCGGTTGGGGTGCATTTTTCGGGATGCGCGACGAAAACGACCCTTACCCCCGAAGCGTTCTTGAGCCGTCCTGCGCTCTTATGCTTTTTGCCCGCACATTGAATTACGATTCTCATAGATGGCCTACTTACGTGCCGCGTTCAAATCAGTTTCAGTGTGGAGTCACGACAAGCCCGCCCAACTAGTGAATCAGCCGCCATTTGGCGGGTTAACGGCTTATGG